>JAYVJS010000674.1:0-4232 GCA_043769075.1 Gemmatimonadota bacterium
CAGCAATCCGGCGAACACCATTCGATATCGGATCATCGAGGTCCCTCGGGAGAACGGACTGGGAAGCTGCGGCCGATTTCGGCGGCCGATCGGAGAGCCAACGCGCTGAAGGTCAAGGTCCCGTTGACACAGCCCGCGCTCACGGCGGTGGGCGCTCCGACGACAAAGAGATTCTGATGGTCATGGGTCCGGCCCCACGAGTCGGTGACGCTATCGGTGGGATCGGCGCCCATTTGGCAGCCGCCGGCCGGGTGGTCTTGGAAGTCATCCGACGCAGTCGACAGGACCTTGCCGTTCCCGACTTTGGCCAGGCGTTCGATCAAATCCCGGAGCGATTGTTCGGTCGGGCCCCGAAGATCCCGAGACACCGGCGCGTCGCGCCACGTCAAAGCCGGCATGGGGTCGCCCCAAGGGGTCCGGCGGACCCGGTCGAGCGTCAACTCGCTCGTTCGATCGGGAATCACATCGTAGTACCCTCGGACCCGAGCCGAGCCATGGACGGTCCGGCGTTGCCAGTCCTCGAGGAACCGGTCGCCGAGCAGGAGGGCGCCGTTCTCGTCTCTGATCCGCGGCTCTTGGCCGACGGTCGACTCCCAAATCCGGAGATCGTGGCGGAGGTACTGGGCCGACGGCTTGACCCTCATGAACTGTTTGGTCACCAGGCTATGCTGATCGTTCTGCCCCGGAAAGAGCTGGATCGGGAGCGACACGTAGCCGGACACGTTCCGATGACCACAGAGGTATTTGCCGACGAGGCCGGACCGGTTGGCGAGGCCGGACACCATCAGCAAGTGCGAACTCCAGAGATAGCCCGCGGCCACGACGAAGGTCTTGGCCCGGAATTCGAGTGTTTCGCCGGGTCGATCCCGCGACACCGCCACGGCCCGCACGACACGATCGGATCCGGGCTCGGTCACGAGTCGGCGGACAAAGGTCCGGGTAAAGAGCTCGACCCGACCGGCTTTCCGCAACGCATTCCAGGTAAAATCCGGCGAATACTTGGCGCCGATCGGGCAGCTCGGGAAGCAGGTATCGTTGCGGCAACACGGCGGGCGGCCACGATAGACAATGGAGTTTTTTGCCGACGGCTGGCTCCACATCGTAATCCCGGCGTCGGCCGCCCACCGCTTGAGCAGACCGAGACCATAGGTCAGCGGCAGAGCCGGTTGCGGGAACGGCTTCGAGCGGGGATCGAGTTCGGGCGGCCCCTGCTCGCCGGCGATCCCCATCCGCTCTTCGGCTTCTTGGTAGAACGGGTCGAGGTCGTCGTAGTCGATCGGCCAGTCCTGATGGACGCCGTAGATCGACTTGAGCCTGAAATCCTCGGGACTCATCCGGGGGGTGACGCCGCCCCAATGCATGGCCAAACCACCGACCTGCATCGAGCGCGATTGCATTCCGGGCGCGCCGAAGCCGTCGAGATGGTCTTTGGTCCACGGGCTCTCGCCGTAGTCGAGGAATCGCCGACGGTGGGCCGCCCGGACGGCGAGGGGGTCGGACTCGTTACCGGCCTCGATCACGACCACCTTGCAGTGCCGTTCGTCGGCCAGCTTCTCGGCCACCATCGCCGCGGTGATACCCGACCCGATGATGCAGACGTCGGCTTCGACGACCCGAGCCACTAGGACTTCCCCCCAAGCGGTTCCGGCCGGTCGGGGTTCTTGGCCAAGGGCCGGCACCCGAACCGCTGGATATGGCCGCCATAGGCCCGATCGTATCCGGTGGGTAGGTCGATGTAGTAGGCCAAAAGGCCGAGCGCGACATGCGGCGCGGTGACGAGGGCCGGGAGCAGCGGTGTATGGATATCCTCCAGCGCCTTATCCAGGAGGCCGATTGCCTGGTCTTGACTGACCTCGGCGAACGATCGTCCATGGTGGTGTCGGGCGGCCTGCTCCAGGGCCCGGAGCTGGGCCCGCCACTTCGGGGCTGGCGACGGCGGGGATCGGCGAATGGTGTCGGTTCCATACCCGTGGAGCAGTTCCGCGCCCCCTCGATAGGCGGCGAGCCACCGTTCAAAGCCGGTGACTATGGCTTGCCGCTCCTCAGGCTTGAGCGATTGGGGCAAGGCGAAACGAGCGAGCGCCCCAAGGGTCGACGGGTCGATCTGCCGGACCGCGACCGCCGCGCGCCGTCGCAAGCCGGTGATCGCCGGGCTGGCGACCGCCAACAACCCTAGCAACCGGCGGCGAGGCAGCAGCGGGTCATCCAGTCGGGGCATCATTCAGCTCGGCCACCTGGGCGTTGAGTATCCGCAAAGCCAGATCAATGGTCTTTTTGTGAGTCCGGAAGGCGAGCACCGCCATTCGAATGGTAAACCGGCCGTCGATCATCGTCGATGTCAAAAATACTCGACCGTCTTTCCGGACGCCCTCGACGATCCGTTGGTTGAGCTGGTTTTGGTCTTCGAGGCTCACACCGGCTTTGGCCCAACGAAAGGTCACGATCGACAAATCGGGCTCCGGCCCCACTTCAAACCCCAGGGCCTGAGCCTGGTGCCGAAAGTACTGGGCCAGTAGCAACTTCTCATCGAGCGCGGCTCGAAACGGCGCCACTCCGATCAACTTGAGAGGGAGCCACATCCTTAAGGCCCTGAAATGTTTGGTCAGCTCTAAGGAGACATCGGCCGGCGACACCTCGCCGGGATCGCCGACGGCGTCTTGCATGTAATTCCCGAAGTAACGATGGGCCGCCCGCATCGGCACCGGGTCCTTGACCAAGACGACTCCGATCCCATAGGGCAGGAAGAGACTCTTGTGCGGGTCCAGCACGACCGAGTCGGATGACTCAATTCCGGCCAGCTTAGCGCGGCCCGGCTCGGTCAGGAGAAAGAAGCCCCCATAGGCCGCATCGACGTGAAACCAACACCCCGCCTGCTTTGCGATGGCGCCGATTCGGGCCAGGGGATCAACCGCTCCGGTATCGGTGGTGCCGGCGGAGGCCACGACCAGCCAGGGCCGGAGCCCAGCCGACTGGTCGGCCGTGATAGCGGCGGTAAGGGCCTCCGGCATGAGGCGGAAGCGGTCATCGACCGGAACTCGGCGGAGAATCGCTTCGCCAAGTCCAGCGATGCGGAGGGCCTTTTCGATACAATGATGGGCCTGATCGCTGAGGTACACGACCACCTGGGCAAAGTCAGCCCCGGTCAGCCCGTGGGCATCGCGAGCCGTGGTCACCGCCATCAAGGTGGCCGCGCTCCCCCCTGAGGCGATGTTCCCGATCGCCTCGGCGGGGTAGCCGACTAAATCGGCCACCCATCGGAGCAGCTGGTTCTCCATCCGGACGGCACCCGGCCCCGTGTAAAACACCCCGGCGAACTTGTTGGTGACAGCCGCCAGGTAGTCGCCTAACGCGGAGTAGTAGAGACCGCCGGCCGGGATATAGGCCAAATGGCCGCCGGACGCGGCGTTGAGCCCCGGGCGGATGACCTCCTCCTCAAGCAAGTCCACCACGTCGGCCACCGGGAGGGCATGGTCACCAATCGGCGACGCCATCAGGCCCTCGCCCGAGCCCGCGGAATCATCGAAGGCCTTGACGTTCTCGATGTTGCGCAGGAAGCGCTCGGCCGACGCCAAAAGGGGGCCCCGGACCGCCTTTCGGCGCGAGACCCCCGGATCGAGCGGGCGGCCCTTCCGTTCAAGGGCTGCCAATCGCTCGACTACATCAGCTTGTTCGGACGGAGTGTGAGAAGCCGGCATCGGTACCGGCAAAACTAGCAGATCTCAGCACTCAGCGATACTAGAACTTCGACCAGAGGTACTGGTTGGTAACCTCGTGGTGGAACTGGATTTCGGGAATCTTGATCAGGCTTCCGAGGGCCTTGGGGCAGCGCTCGGCTTGGATCAGCTTCAGGTCGGCGAATTTCTTGTGGACGATCTCGCCGAAGAGGTCGGTGGCGACCTTCGAACTCTTGAACATTCGAAGGGCGTCGTAGATGTTGTCGGGCAGGAACTTGGTCCGATCCCGTTTCTTGTCGCCGTTGGCGGCTTCGATCGGACCTTCGAGACCGACTTTGAACATCGTATAGATGGCCATGTACGGGTTGGCGTCGGGACCGACCGAGCGAACCTCGACCCGGGCGGACTTTTCGTTGCCCAAGGGAATCCGAACCATCGAACCGCGATCGACGGCCGAGGCCTTGATTTGATTCGGAGCCTCGTAGTGCGGGTCGAGCCGGCGGTAGGCGTTCACGGACGGATTAAAGACCAGGCAGATGTCCTGGGCGCTGGTCAAGA
>JAYVJS010000675.1:0-8098 GCA_043769075.1 Gemmatimonadota bacterium
CGAACCCATGAGTTGCTGTTCACGACGCCGATCACCCGGTTTGCCTACCTCGGAGGCCGGTTCTTCGGGTCGTTTTCCGTCATGGTCCTCGTGCACCTCGGGATCCCGCTCGGTCTCATGATCGGGGCGTTGATGCCTTGGGTCGACAAGACCAAGATGCTGCCGGTGAATCTCGCCGCATACGCAGTACCGTTCCTCGTCCTCGTGGTCCCATCGATTCTAGTCCTCTCCGCGATCTTCTTCGCGGTTGGAGCTCTGACCCGGAGCTTGTTCGCGATCTACACCCAGGGCATGGTGTTCCTCGTGGCATGGTCAATTGCCGGGCAACTCACCAAGGACCTGGACGATAAGGTGTTGGCGGCGATGCTCGACCCGCTCGCCATCAACTCGTTCGGCTTGCTGACCCGGTATTGGAGCGTCGTCGAGAAGAACACGTTGATGGTACCGCTCACCGGTCACTTGCTGGCCAACCGGCTGGTCTGGTCAGCGGTGGCCTTGGGCCTCGTGGGCCTGACTTACGCCCTGTTCCGATTCAGAAGCGCACCCCCGACATTCGGCCGGACAAAGCGGACGGTGGTCGAGAAGCCGGCCGCCGCGGTGGCGCTGACCGTCGCGCCGGTTCAGGACTTCGGTCCGCGGGCGTGGTGGTCCCAGGTCATCTCCAGCACTCGGCTTTCCTTCTGGACCATCGTCCGGCAGGTCCCATTCGTCGCCATCGTCGCCATCGGGCTCATCAATCTCGCGATGACGGCCGCGTTCGCCGATTCCCTTTACGGTGAGAAGGTTTGGCCGGTCACCTACACCATGGTTGAAGTGTTGACGGGCCAGTTTTCGCTCTTCTTCATCATCCTGATCACGATTTACGCCGGTGAGGCGGTCTGGCGGGAACGGCAGCTGCAGAGCGATCAGATCGTCGACGCCCTGCCGACCCGAACCAGCGTCTCAATCCTCGGCAAGCTCGGAGGTCTCGTACTCGTCGAAGCGCTCCTTCTCGTGTTGATCCTGGTTGCCGGCGTGGCCATTCAAGCCGGCAAGGGATACTACCACTTCGAGATTGGCGTCTATCTCAGGTACCTCTTCGGCACCACGTTCCCTTCGCTGGTCCAGCTGACAGTGCTGGCGGCCCTGGTCCACGTCCTCGTTAATCAGAAGTACGTCGGGCACGTGGTGATGATCCTGCTCTACCTTGTCAGGGCGGCATCGAGTCAAATCGGGCTCGAACACCAACTGTTCGCCTACGCCTCTCCGGCCACCTTCACCTACTCGGACATGAACGGCTTTGGGCCGTTTGTCCCAAACATGGTGTGGGCGGCCCTCTATTGGTCGGGTATCGCAGGACTCTTGGGCGTGGTGGCGTACCTCTTCTGGGTCAGGGGTAGTGAAGCGAGCTGGCGGGTCCGGCGCTCGGTCGCGAAGCTCCGGTGGACCGGATCGGTCCGCCCGGTCGCCGCGACCTCGTTCGCTGTGGCGCTGGCGGCCGGCGGCACGATCTTCTACAACACAAACGTCTTGAACGACTATCGGAGCTCGAAGGCCGTCCGGAAACTGTCGGCCCAGTTCGAGCGGACCTACAAACCACTGCAGAAGTTGCCGCAGCCGTGGCTGGTCGACGCGGTGGTCAGGGCCGATCTCGAACCCGAGCGCCTGGCGTTCGGCGTCAGTGGCACCTTTACCTACGTCAACAAGCATCCGCGATCAATCGACTCGCTTTTGATCACGACGACCCACCGGGAGCTCCGGCTCGATACACTAGCGTGGAACCGGCCGGTCGAGCCGCTCGTAACCGACAGCCTCCAGGGCATCCGGATCTATCGTCTCAAGATACCCCTGGCACCAAACGACACCATCGTCCTCAGGTATCGAGCCCGGTTCGAGCAGCGAGGTTTCCCCGAGAACGGGCCTAACACGGCTATCGCGGCCAATGGCTCGTTCGTCAACCTGGAGTACTTCCCCGTCCTCGGCTACCAGGAATCCGGCGAGATCGGCTCGGACGACGACCGGCGGAAGGAAAAGCTCGCCCCGAAGGCTCGGATGCCCGCCCTCGACGACGAAAGCGCCCGGGCCACGACTTACCTCGGAGTCAACGCCGACTGGATCACTTTCAAGGCGACCGTCAGCACCGCACCGGATCAAATCGCCGTCGCGCCCGGATACCTGGTGAAGGAATACCAAGAGAACGGCCGAAGGGTGTTCGAGTATCAGGCCAACGAACCGATGCTCGCCTTCTTCGCTTTCTTGTCGGCCCGTTACGAAGTCAAGCGGGACGAGTGGAACGGCATCAAGCTCGAGATCTACTATCACAAGGGCCACGAGTACAACCTCGACCGGATGATGGCCTCGATGAAGGCCTCGCTCGAGTACTTCTCAGCCAACTTCAGCCCGTACCAATTCAAGCAAGTCCGAATTCTCGAGTTTCCGCGCTACGCCCAGTTTGCCCAGGCCTTTCCGAATACCGTCCCATACTCGGAGAGCATCGGCTTCATTCTGCGCACCGGCTCGGGAGACGACGACCTCGATATGCCGTACTACGTCACCGGCCACGAAGTCGGGCACCAATGGTGGGCCCACCAAGTGATCGGAGCGAACGTGCAGGGCTCAACCCTGTTTTCCGAAGGGCTCGCCAACTACTCGGCGATTACCCTGATGGAGAAGAAGTACGGCCGGAACAACCTCCAGAAATTCCTGGCCAACGAGCTGGATCGCTACTTAGGCGGGCGAAGTATCGAGTCGAAGAAGGAAATGCCGTTGATGCTGGTCGAAAACCAGGGTTATATCCATTACAACAAGGGCTCGCTGGCCCTCTACGCCTTCCGTGATTTGATCGGCGAGGAGGCCATGAACCGGGCCCTGTCGCGGTTCCTCAAGGACAAGGCATTCCAGAAGCCGCCGTTTACGACCAGCCGCGAGTTTCTCGGCTATCTCGACGCCGAAACCCCGGATTCCCTCAAATACGTGATCAACGATTTGTTTCGGACGATTACGCTGTGGGACAACAAAGCCGAGGAAGCGACCGTCACCAAGCGGGCTGATGGAAAGTTCGATGTGACGATCAAGCTCCATGCGCTCAAGTTTCGAGCCGACAGCTTGGGCGGCCAGGCGGAGATTCCGGTCGCCGACCTCGTCGACATCGGGGTCTTCGGCGAGAAGGAGCCCGGGAACAAGATCGGGAAGCCGCTCTACTTGGTGAAGCACTGGATCCGGAGCCGCGATACGACGCTGACCGTGACGGTCGACACCGAGCCGCGAAAGGCAGGGGTCGATCCCTACAACAAGCTGATCGACCGCGACCCCAACGACAACGTCAAAGACGTCCGAAAACCCTAACGAACCAAATGGAACTGGTTCTGCCGCTTGAGCGCCCAGCGGGGCCGTCCGTCGGCGCCCACGATGAAGTCCTCCTCCTGGGCAATCCTGACCGCTTGGCCACCCCACTCCGGAACCGGGGTGGTCGCCTGGAGTTCGGCTGAGAACCACATCTTCGGGATAATCGCATGGTCGCCCCGGCCGGGGACGCCGTCCTGATAATCCCACAGGCCGATCAGGGGACCCGATCCGTGGCCATGCATGCCGATCGGGTGAGTGTACACCGTGCCATTGATCCCTTCCGACTTCATAAGCGCCAGGACCGACCGTAGCACCGCGTTGCCGGTCCGGCCGGGCTTGGTTTCCTGCAGCAAGAGATCCTGGAGCCGGTTGGCGTTGGCGAGGGCCTTCTTGAGGCCGGCGGGCGCGTCGGTTTCGCCGGCCTTGAGCACGTACCCGTTGTGCTGGGTATCGGTGTTGAGCCGGAGTGCGGTGATCCCAACATCGCACCACAGCGCGTCACCTCGCTCGATGATCGGATCATCGCCCAGGTCGGCGGCGGTCTTGCCCGCCCGCTGGACCGACACCGAGGGCTGAAACCAGGTGCCGAGCCCAAGATCGTTGACCCGCTGCCGCCACCACCAAACCAGGTCGCTGGTGCGGGTTACCCCGGGATTGACGACTTTGTTGGAGAACATTTCGGTCGTTAGGTCCCAGACCAGTTGCGTCAGCTTGGCGTAGAAAGCCTCCTCCTCCGGTAGCCGCTCGGCGATCAAGTCTACCGCGAGTCCCTCGGCGGGCTTGAATCGGGCGGCCCACTTGGGCCCCAAGGACTCCCTCATGCCGTCCAACTCGCCGGATGACAAACCGTCGGCAAACGCGAAGGTCCGTGAGGTGTTGATCGCGATGACCTTCGGATTTCGGCGCTCAATGGCGTCCTTGAGCACTTGCCATTGCTGGTCGCCCCACAGTTCGGCCTGAACTCCGCCACCCGAACCCGAGGCCGGCTTGGTCGACCGCACAGCCTCATACACCCCGCCCTGCGAGGAGCCGCCGAGGGCGATCCGCTCGACGCCCTTGCCGGCCCCCCGGTCGAAGAACACATAGATCGTTCGGCGCCGGGCCGCGAACGTCGTGGGCGACACCAACGAGCTGAAGGTCGGGTCTTCGTTGTACTCCCGCATCGGCACCACCCACATGTCGATCGCGTACCGGCGCATCAACGGCGGCAAGACCGTTTCCATTCGCTGCTCGAGCCATCGCTGCTGGAGGTCGGCCTGCTCTTTCAGGGTACCGAAAGGCCTGACCTGGGCCTGGCCGGCGACCGTGCCACCAAGAGCCAGGAATCCGACTGTCACGAGACGACGCATGTGGAGGAGTCCGGAAGATTGAGCGAGTAGGCTACCCCGTCCGGCCTGACCTTGCAAGCAACGCCGTTTGGCGCCACTCTTGTCGGATCCATGTTGCTAACAGAAGCCGCCGGCCTCGCCTCCACCAAAGACCCCGTGTCCCAGGGGCTCGTCGCCATCATCGTGGGCGCGGTGTTCGTCCTCCTGGCGCTGGAAAAGGCCCACCGCGTGTTGGTGATCTTCGGGGCCGTGGCCCTGCTGTGGCTGATCACCTACCTGACTCCCTACCATTTGATCTCGTTCGAGGCGGCCCAGACACACCTCGACCTGAACGTGATCCTCCTGCTGGCCGCGATGATGGCCGTGGTGGCCGTACTCAAGACCACGGGGGTGTTCGCCTACGCCGTGGCCCGATTGCTCCGGTTTTCCGGGGGCCGCCCCACCCTGATCATGGCCCTCCTCGTCTGGTTTACCGGGCTGATTTCGGCGGTGGCCGACAACGTCACGACGGTCATTTTCGTCACCCCCATGGCGCTGGCGATCGCGGCCCAGATTCGGATCCGGCCCGCGGCCCTCTTGCTCCCGATGGTCATGGCCGCCAACATCGGGGGAACCGCCACGCTGATCGGGGACCCGCCCAACATCCTGATCGGGTCGGGTGCCGGACTGAGTTTTCTCGATTTCATCGTGAATCTGACGGTGCCGGTTCTGATGATGATGGTCGTGCTGGAGTGGTTCACGAACCGCTACTACCGGGCCGATTTCGAGGCGGCCGTCCAGCGAATCGACCCAGCCACGCTCCCGATGCCGGCGCTCAGCGAGATCACCCTGCTGCGCTGGGGACTCGGCATTTCCGCCGGGATCTTCGTCGGATTCTTTACCCACACGCTGACCGGGATGCCGGCGGCGGTACCGGCCGTCGTCGGGGCCGCCGTGTTGCTGATCGTCCAGGACGTGCTCTACCTCCGGACTCGTGACGCCTCGGTCCAGGAACGCATCCACGGTGTCCTCCAGGTCATCGAGCGGGAAATCGAGTGGCCGACCCTGGTGTTCTTTGCGTTGCTGTTCATCGCGGTCGGCGCGGCGGTCGAAACCGGGCTGATCGACACCCTGTCCCAGAATCTCGCCCGGTTCATCAACTGGGGGCAGGCGAATTGGTCGCTGTCGCCCAATGGAACGCTGTTGTTCGCCGCCCTGTTGATTCTCTGGGTCAGCGGGGTGCTTTCCGCCTTGATCGACAATATTCCCTATGTCGCGGTCACCATCCCGATCGTCGCCAACCTGGTCGCCCGGATGAGCGGCGACACCGAGATTCTCTGGTGGGCGCTGTCTTTGGGGGCTTGTTTAGGCGGCAACGGTACCCTAATCGGGGCTTCCGCCAACGTGACGGTCGTCGGTTTGGCCGAAAAGGCAAAGGAGCACATCACCTTCGGCCAATTCGCCCGGTTCGGGGGCCAGGTTGCCACGCTTACGCTGTTGATCTCAACGGCGTTCATTGTCGGACACATCTATCTCGGGCCAAAGGCGACCCACCTTGGCGCTCTGGTGATCTTCGGATCCGCTTTCCTGATTCGCATTGCCATCGTCCGATCCTCCTCCCGATTCCAAAAGACCTGACCCAGGAACCCGACGGATGCAAACCTTGGCACTCATGTAGCCGTGCACGGCGACAACCTCCCGGCATCTCCCGGAGGAACGCTCTTTGCGATCCTTCGTTCCGTCACCTTGGGAGGTCTCCGTGCTCCGATCGGTTTACCTGGCGGGCGTTGCCTACATTGCCCTGTGTGCGTATGCCGTTTCCCAGAGCCGCCGGCCAGCCGTCTCCGGCCCCGACCACCCAATCGCCATCCACCAACCACAGACCGCTGAGCTTCCTCCCGGGGACGCCGCCGGGTGGTTCGCCGGGATCAAGCCCTTCTGCAATACGGTCGAGGCCGAAACCGCCCTCCGCCAACGCCCGGCCCCTGCCGGACGGGACGGCACCGGATACCAGGCCGCCTGCTTGGCCCTGGCTGGAAAGATCGACCAGGCCCGGGGGCTGTTGGCGGCGCTCGCCGGGGATGACCAGTGGCGGGCCGCCGGGATCGTGTTCGAGGTCGCCCACCCGGTGGCCGATGCCGGCGACGACCGATCGGCGGGCCCGATCATGGCGATGGTCACCGACTTTTGGCCGAACCACTATATGGCGCTCTATCACGCCGGCGTTTCGGAAGTAGCGTTAGGCGATCTTGGGTCCGCCCGCCGGCATTTGGAGGCGTTTCTGCGGACCTACCAAGTCGAGGACGGCTGGCGGTCCAATGCGATGGCCACGCTCGACCGGATCGGCCAATGAACCTGCCGGAGCCAGGGCAACGATTGCTCGGCCGGTTCGACATTGAGGCCGAGCTCGGGCGGGGCGGGCACTCCGTCGTCTACGCCGCCCGCGATCTCAAGCTTCGGGCGGAAGTGGCGCTCAAAGTTCTTGTCCCTCCCCCCAATGCCGTGGTTGAGGCCAAAGAGCGGCTTCGGCGGGAGGTCGAGGCGGTCCGCACCCTGCACCATCCGAACATTGTCGCGGTCCACGATTTGATAGACGACGGTCCCCAGGCGTTCATCGTCATGGACCGAGTCGACGGCTCCGACCTGGCCAGTTTGCTCCGGACCAACGGGCCTCTGAAGCTCGAACAAGCCCTCCGCCTCGGCCAGGAGATTGGCGCTGCCTTGGCGGCCGCCCACCAGTCCGGCATTCTCCATCGGGACGTCAAGCCGGCCAACATCCTTCTCGACCGACGTGGGAAGGCCTGGCTCGCGGACTTCGGCTCGGCTCGGTTGACCTCCCAGTCGACGATGACCCGGACCGGCGGCTTGGTCGGCACCGTAGCCTATCTATCGCCTGAGGTGTGGCTTGGCGGGCGCCCCGACGTGCGGACCGACCTGTACGCATTGGGGGTGTCGTTGTTCGAAGCCGTTACCGGTCGGTTGCCGTTAGTGGCGTCGCCGCATTTGCCGCCGACGCCGGACGCCAAGGGATTCCACCCGGCCACCCTGCGACCGGATCTTCCGCCCTGGTTCGATCAAATCATCGCCATGGCGACTCGAGCGGAGCCGAGATATCGCTTCGCCACCACGGCCCAGTTTCTCGACGCCCTCGCGGAGCGGCGGTTTCCGAGCCAGCCGATCCAGGACGTGGCGCCGGCCCCCTCGGTCGCTCCGGGTACCGCCGGCACGCCGGTCGGCCTTTTCGTGCTCATCGCTGGAATTCTTGCGGTCGGAGCGATGGCTGGTATCGCGGCCTCTCCGCACTTCTTTTGGGCCACGCCGGCGGTCGCGGGGTTGCTCTGGCGAGCCGGCCGGAAGAGCCTCACGGTCGAGCCCTCGCCAGGGTTCAACCCGACGGGCTCCCAGTGGGAGCTGACCGGCGCAACCGCGGCGATCTACAACCGGATTCCGCCGGGCCCGGCCCGGGT
>JAYVJS010000676.1:0-7419 GCA_043769075.1 Gemmatimonadota bacterium
CTCTGCGTCAGGTCGGCCAGCTGGATCACAACTTGCCCCTCGGCATCGACGAAGACTCCGGCGAACGCGGGCGCCTCACGGGCGGCATCAAGGAACAATTGGTCAAGCGATGGGCCCGCAGGGGTCGGTTCGGGGTCGGCGGTGGAGTCTTCGGAGGCGCGGAGGGACAAAGGTGTGTCGACGGTAACGTCATCCTGTCGAGAGCACCCGACTTGGGCGACAACAGCCGCAACAAGAAAAACCAGCGAACCTACTTGCCAGACTCGGGGGGGGGGGGCATGAGGTGCCTCGACGTGAAGGTGATTCCACCAGCCGGCTCATGCTAGGCAGCCGCTCCCCTCAGCGCAAGGGAATGGAATCCGCCATGCGGAAGCCACTCGCCGTTTGGCTCAAATTGGCCTGAGGCGACCGGTTGCGACCTGGACTGATATCCGGATATATTGCCGGAAGCGCCAAGAAGGAGTCAGCCGATGGCAACCGCTCAAAAGAGGGCCCTTGCCAGCTACCGCCGCCGTTTGAAGCGGCGAGGCGTCGTCCGCCTCGAGGTCCAGGTCCACAAGGACGATGCGCCGCTGGTCCGGGAAATCGTGAACGCCCTCGCCGATCCGAAGCGGGGCGGCGAAGCCCGCTCCCTATTGCGGAGCGGCTTTGGGGCTGGCAAAGCCGCCGGCCTCAAGGCCTTGCTGGCTGCCGCACCACTCGGAGGAATCGATCTCAGACGTAACCGTGACGTCGGGCGGGATCCCGAGTTGTGAACTACCTGATCGACACCAACATCATCTCCGAGGTCCGCAAGGGGAAGCGGTGCGACGCCAACGTCGCCGCCTGGTACGGATCGATCGATGACGCAAGTCTCTATCTCAGCGTGTTGGTGTTAGGCGAGATCCGGCTGGGCATTGAGCGGGTTCGCCCCAAGGATACCGGTCGGGCCCGCGCTTTGGACCAGTGGCTGTCCGCCGTGCGCGAAGCGTTTGGGGGTCGGATTCTGACGATTGACGAGTCCGTCGCCGAGGAATGGGGCCGGATGAGCGTCAGACGGCCGGTGTCGACCGTCGACGGGTTGCTGGCGGCCACGGCCAAGGTGCATCAGATGACCCTGGCAACCCGCAACACAGCCGACGTCGCCGACCTCGGCGCCCTATTCGTGAACCCCTTCGAGAAACCGAGCAGCCGACGGTAGCCCGTCGGCTTGGCTCCGGTCCCGTTATCGAACCGAGCGATCTAGGGTCGAATCGTTGCCGTCCGGAGGGCAAACGCCGGCACCGCCAAGATCGGCGGCGGCTCGGCCCGGAGAAAGTCGACCAGATACCCCCGGTCGGCCATCGCCCCGGCGGTCACCCCGGTAATCCGGCTTCCGGCCGTAACGGAAGGGAGCATGATATCTCCGGCGGTGCCCGGATCGCCGGTGCGCCAGAAGTTGAGATCAGCGGTAATCGGTACCCCCAAGCCGGTGCCGCCCGCCGCTCGATAGGCGCTCAACGCCGCCGTGCCGGTCCATCGCGGCGCCCCGGCCACCGTCTGATCGAGCTCGGGCCGCGGGACCCCAAACGACGTTAGGCCGGTCAGCCCGAACGCCTGCCCAAGCTGGTGGACGAACTGATTCTCCCAGGCCAGCTTTTCCGCCGCGGTGAAATTGACCACCGCCGTGCTGAAGGACTTTCGAAGCGCCATCACCCCGACTTGGGTCCGGCCTTGGGCGTCGACTACGCAGGGGCCGGCGGTTCCCGTCACGCCCGGGGCAACCGAGCCCTCGTCGAACCGATCCACCCACATCGTCACCCCTTGCTGCCGGATCGTTTCCGCGACGGTACCGGGGAGACACCCGCCGGCTGGAAACGCCGTCGTCGCGGCGGCCGCCTGACGGAGCACCCGCTGCCACCGCATCGCCGCATGGTCGAACAATGCTCGTTCGTCGCTGCTTGGGGTCCACCGGAACCGGAAGTTCACTTTAAAGCTGTCGGGCCGGGTTCGCACTTGCAGGGCCAGGGTTCCCGTCAAAGCCGGCGTCCGGGCCGTGATCGTCGCAGCACCGCTCTTGAACGGGAAGACCCGTCCGTCGGGGTCGACGGCTAGGACCGAAGGTTCGCTCGATTCGTAGGTCAAGGCACCGGTGTCGAGCACCGGGCGTTCAACTGAGACCCAGGTCATTTCCCCGGCAACCGCCGTGTCCCGAAGAACCACCGTAAGGCCTTCTGGCGGAGGGTCCAGCGGGGCGTCCACAGTCGAAAGACAGCCGGTCGCGGCGATAGCGGCGGCCGCAGCCAGAAAAAGAGCGGAGGTTCGAAACCGAAGCATAGGGTCGAAGGTCCTGGGCAAAGTAGAATCGGCGATCCTGACCCCTGTGATTATCGGTTCAGGGTGCCGTCCCCTTGAGCCATGATACCTTGACATCCGACAACAAGACTGTCATGTTGTCGAGTGTCTAGGCAATGAGGCTCCGTGCAACGCACCGATTTGCTCCAGGGTACCCTCGATCTCCTCGTCCTCAAGACGCTCCGCACCGGCCCCCTCCACGGCTGGGGGATCTCCAAGCGAATCCGCCTGGTCTCCGACGAAGTCCTCCAGGTGAACCAAGGCTCCCTCTACCCGGCCCTCTACCGACTCGAAGATCAGGGATGGATCGCGGCCGAATGGGGCATCTCGGACGAGGGGCGCCGAGCCAAGTTCTATCACCTGACACCCGCGGGCCGGAAAAAGCTGGGCGAGGAAACCGCCACTTGGCGGATCTTTGCCAAGGCCATCGAACAGATCCTGGCGACCTGAGGACCAACCCATGAACCGGTTCACCCAGTGGGTCCGGCGGCTCCGCGAGTTCCGGCGGGGTGAGGCCCGAGAAGCCGAGATGGACACCGAGGTTCGGTTCCACCTCGAGATGGAAGAAGCGGAGCTGATCCGGTCCGGACTCTCGCCCGCCGCCGCTCGGCGCCAGGCCCGGCTGGCGTTCGGCGGCGTCGAGCAGGTCAAGGAAGCCGGCCGGGACGCCCGGGGTGCCCGATGGCTCGATGACCTCCGGCGCGATCTGGTCGTTGGACTGCGGACCCTTCGTCGGACTCCCGGCTACGCAGCGGCCGTCATCCTCACCCTCGGCCTCGGGATCGGGGCGGCGGCGACGATCTTCAGCGCGGTAAACGGGGTGTTACTCCGGCGTCTCCCCTACGCCGATCCGAGCCGGTTGTTGGTGATTTGGGACGGGCTCGATTGGATCGGAGTGCCCGAGGCGTGGCTCCGAGGCCGCGACGTGATTCGGCTCCGGGAGGAAACCACTCGGTTTGCCGGATTCGCGGTGGTCCGGCCCGGCAGTGCCGCGCTGACCGAGCCCGGCCCCAGCGAGCCCGAGCAGGTTCGCCTTTCACGGGTGTCAGCCGACTTTTTCGACCTGCTAGGCTCGCGCCCGGCGTTAGGCCGGCTCTTTCGGTTGGGGGAGGACCGGGTCGGTGAAGAACCGGTCGTGGTCCTGAGCCACCGCCTCTGGCTTCGCCGATGGGGGCGGGACTCCTCGGTGGTCGGCCGGCGGATCGATCTCGACGGCCGGGCGGCCACGGTCATCGGGGTGCTTCCGCCGGAGTTCCGGTTTTCCAATCAGTCGAGTCTTGGTTCATCCACCGATCCCGACCTCTTCGTGCCCTATGCCCAAGTCCTGGCGGATTTGCCGAGGACCGGCCACAGCTTGGCCGTCGTGGCCCGAGTCAAACCGGGTGTCAGCGTGGCGGCGGCCAAGGCGGAACTCGCGGCGCTCTCAGCCCGGATGGACCGGGAGGAGTTCGAGGGCAAGGGCTTCAGGTTCGTGGCATGGTCGCTCCAAGACCGGCTGGTTCGGGCGGTCCGGCCGGGGCTACTGGCGCTGTTAGGCGCCGTTGGTCTCCTCCTCGCGATCATGGTCGCCAATCTGGCGATGTTGGCCCTGACTCGGACCGCTCGACGGGAGCGGGAGTTCACGGTCCGGGCCGCCCTCGGTGCGGGCCGTTGGCCCTTGATGCGTCAGTTGATCGCCGAGACGACAGTGACCTCGTTACTCGGCGGCGCCGTCGGGGTCGGGCTGGCTTTCCTCGGCGTGAGGGGGCTCCTCGCGTTGGCGCCCTCGGGCCTCCCACGGCGAGACGAGGTTGGGGTCGATTTTGCCGTGGTCGGATTCGTGCTTCTCGCGGCAACGGCCATCGGAGTCGCGATCGGGCTCCTCCCGGCCCGCCATGCCGCGACCCGCGACGCGGCCACCGTGCTCCGGACGCTCTCCTTCTCGATTGGCGGGCGGCGATCGCGAGGCGCGCTGGTGGTCATCCAGATCGCCCTCTCGACGGTGCTGCTGGCCGGCACGGGACTGCTGTTGGTCAGCGTGGTTGGCCTTCGCCAGGTCGACCCCGGCTTCGCGGCTTCAGGCGTGGTCACCGTCGAAATGCGCGCCGTTGCCTCGCGCTACCCGGATCGAGCCCGGTTGAGCGGGTTCTACCGCACCGTGATCGAGCGGCTCACCGGCTTGCCGGGCGTGGAAGCCGTCGGTGCCGGCTCGGCGCCGCCCTTGTCCGCAGGGGCCGATCAGTACCCGGCCGCGTTTCCGACCTCGTCCGTCAGCCGAGGCCAGGAGAGTGACTACGAGACGACGGATGTGGTGGTGACGACGCCTGGGTATTTCCGGGCCATGGGGATCACGATCCTCGAGGGTCGGGAGTTTGCGGCGACCGACGACTCGGCCAGCCAAAGCCTGATCATCGACGAGACGCTGGCGCGCCGGTTCTTTCCGAACGGTGGGGCGGTTGGTCAGCCGGTCGCGTTCGGAGGCGATTCCACCCAGTACCAGGTGATCGGCGTGGCGCGCCATGCTCGTCTCTATCGGATGGACTCCGACGATCGGGGCCAGATCTATGCGGTCCACGCCGCGGCCCCGGAGCCGTGGATGTCGGTGGCGCTCCGCTCCACCGGCGACCTCCAAGCGCTCGGTGCCGCCGCGAGGGCCGCCGTCAAGGAGATCGATCCCAACCAGCCGATCAGCCGGGTCATCACCATGACGGACGTGGTGGCCGAGTCACTGGCCGAGCGGCGGTTGGTGGCCGTGCTGGTGGCCGGGTTTGCGATCGTGGCGTTGGTTCTGGCCGCCATCGGCATTTACGGGACGGCGGCCAGCGCCGTGGCCGAGCGAACTCGGGAGATTGGGATTCGGGTTGCGTTAGGCGCCGAGCCGCGGCGGTTGGTCCGGCTGATCCTCGCGCGGCCGGTGCGACTGGTGCTACTTGGGCTGGTGGCCGGGCTTGCCGGGGCAATGGGACTGGCCGGTCTGATCCGCGGGCTTCTCTACGGTGTGAAGCCCACCGATCCTGCAACCCTGGGTGCGGTTGCGGTGGTCGTGGTGGTGGTGGCCATGGTTGCCGCGTGGATTCCGGCCCGCCGGGCGATCCGGGCCGATCCGGCGGGGGTACTGAAGGGGGACTAGCGGATCGATACCCGTCGGCCGAGGCACTCCAAAGGGCTTCCGCTGGTACCGGGCGGGGTTCGTGGCGGTTAGACTGGACGTTCGCCATGCCAAGGCCAAGATGCTGGCGCCTTCGCCATCTCTAGTACGCCAAGCCTCCCTTTCAACATCCGAAGGATACTATGACGGTCATCGAAGCAATTCGCGCTCGACGATCCACCAAGACTTTCACCGCCACGCCGGTAACCCGGGACCAAGTCGAAACCCTGTTGGCGCTGGCGGTGCTAGCGCCGAATCACCGGATGACCGCGCCCTGGCGGTTTCTGGTCCTTGGGCCGGAGGCGCGGGCCGGCTACGGCCAGGCACTCGGAGTCCGCAAAGCGCGGAAGATCGAAGACCCGGAGGCGGCGCGCACCGTCCGAGAGCGGACGGTGGCGGACGCGGTGGCTGCGCCGCTGATGATCGCGGTGGCGCAGGTACTGTCGCCCAGTCTGGAGATCCTGGAGGAGGACTACGCCGCGATCTGGATGGCGATCGACAACGTGCTCCTCGGGGCCGTCGAGCTTGGGCTTGGCACGCACATTCGGACCGGAGCCGTCTTCGCAGATGAGGCGGTGCGCCAGGCGTGGGGTGTGCTTGAGAACGAGCGGGTCGTGGGCGTTGTCGTGGTGGGTGAGCCCGAGGGCATGGGCGAATCGAAAGCTCGGGTCCCGGCGTCGGATCGGACGGTTTGGTTGCCTTGACTCCGGGGCTTCGGTGTTCTCCGTCACAACGCTCGTTCGCTCCGGCGGTTACACTGCGGCCATGCGCAGATCGATCGTTGGCCTAACCGGCGGCCTGGCCCTCGCCGCGGGATGCCACCTGTTTAACCCCGACGGATCAACCGTGGCCGTCACCTATCGCTCGAGAGCGCCTTTCACCGACCCCGCGCTTGTGCATCTCGACGTCGAGTGGCCCGGTGGGAGTAAGTCCGCCGGTGGGAACAACTTTTCGGGCTCGCTGGCATCCGGGGCTCGTTTCCTGAGCGACATCGGCCGTGCAGGGGCGCTTCGGGTCAACCTAACGCTGGTTGCCGCCGCCGGCGATACGCTTGGGGTGGCGGTGGTGACCTTGTCGCTGGCCGAAGAAACCAGTCACTTCGTCAACTTTCAAGCGGGCGGGTTGCGGCCGGCGCCGAGCCTCTTCTGCACTTCGGACCTGCCCTCCGTCCCGCTGCGCCGCCCCGGTCAGGTAGCCGCAACTGATACCCTGTTCATTGACGCGGGAAGTATCGGGAACGGGTCGATATGCTAGCCCTGAGGTTCTGGGCCGCGGCGGCGGCCGGCCTGATGGCCTGCGGCGCTGTCGAGGACCTAACGATCGCTCCACGAGTCGACCCGCCGTGCCTGTTCCAGCTTGGCGAGTTTCCGCCGACCGACTGCGCCTTCATGATCGCGACCGTCATGGACTCTGCCGGCACACCCCTTGGTGGCCGAGCGTTTAGGTCCGATTCGATGATTGGGGGCGGCTTTCACTTCGCGTCCTCGTCAATTCTCTCAGATGCCGTGGGCCGGCTTGAAATCGTGGTCGTTCGGGTCCACCGCTTGGCGCCGCCGCTCCAGCCGGACACGGCGACCGTTCCCCTCCTATTGTACCCGAGCCTCGGCGAGGCGAAAGCGGGCGCCCCGGCTTTGGCCCGTGCCACGGTACAGCTGCGGTTTGCCCCCAATGGTCGGATTGTGGACACTACGTTTCAGAGGGTCAGGTTTCCGGTGTCGGCGGCCAACCCGGCATCAACGCGCTAAGCGCCGCCGTCGTCGCCTACGCGCTATCTTGAGCCCATGCCGTGGTTCCCGGTCATCGCCGAAGAGATCGCCGCCGCCGAAGCGAGGCTCGGCATCGCATTGCCCCTCGGGTACCGGGCAATCGTCGGCAATCCGAAGACGCGCACGCTGCTCGCGCATCCCACTGTCGGTGCGATCGACCTCAATACGACGATGGCGGAGTTCGTCGAGCACACGGAACGGCGGCGAGCGACC
>JAYVJS010000677.1:0-2953 GCA_043769075.1 Gemmatimonadota bacterium
TTACCGAAACCCTCGGTGTAGTCCTCGGAATCACGGTGCGGTCCCGTTCGATTTTCGGCCTGATCGGGGCGTCGTTCGAAACGCTTCGCGGCGGCCGGATCAACCGGTTCGTCGAACTCTGCGAACGAGCCCGCGGTGAGGCCTTCGAGTTGATGCTCCAACACGCCGAGCAGTCCGGCGGCAACGCGGTAATTGCGATCAACTACGACGCGACCGAAGTGATGCAAGGGGTCAGCGAAGTTCTCTGCTATGGCACCGCCGTGATCGTCGAACCCCTCCCATAGGCTCGAGTGCCGCGCTCGAATGCCGGGCAATCCGCCTAGTCTCGCGTTTATTCGGTTAGTAGCCGGACCGCCAGGCGGATAAGCTCTGTGGGCCCTACCCACGGAGTGGCTCGTGCTCGCCAAAATTCGTTCGGCCGCCGTCATCGGGATCGACGCCTATTCCGTTGACGTCGAAATTGATCTTGCCAACGGGCTGCCGTCGTTCTCGACGGTCGGTCTTCCGCATGGGGCAGTCAAGGAGGCTCGGGAACGGGTGTCGGCGGCGCTCGCCAACTCCGGGTTCGAGTTTCCGCTCAAGCGGATCACGGCCAATCTCGCCCCGGCTGATGTTCCGAAGGCCGGGTCAGCCTTCGACCTGCCGATTGCGCTCGGGGTGCTCACAGCGAGCGGCCAACTCTCGATTCCAGGGCTCGCCGATGGGTTTGCTTTTGGGGAACTCGGATTGGATGGCAGCCTTCGTCCGCTCCGGGGCACCTTGTCGTTGGTGAGCCGTGCCAAGGCGCTCGGCGCGCGGTGGGTTTTGGTCCCAATCGCGAATCGGGCGGAAGCTGCGTTGGTGGACGGTATCGAGGTCTTGGCTGCTGGGTCGCTTCGGAACATCGCCAATCACTTTCAGGGGCGGGAGCGCCTCTCGCGAGGATCGGATTCACCCGCTCTCCCGGATCCGTCACAGGATTCGACGGATTTCGCCGAGGTCCGGGGGCAGGTCCTCGCGAAGCGGGCGCTTGAAGTGGCGGCGGCGGGCGGTCACAACTTGTTGATGGTCGGTCCCCCAGGGAGCGGCAAGACCATGCTGGCTCGGCGACTTGCCACGATTCTACCGGCCATGTCGGCGGCCGAAGCCATTGAGGTTACCAAAGTCCATAGCGTCGCGGGGCTCTACCGGACCGAGGGCGGTCTGCGGGTTAGGCGGCCGTTTCGGGCGCCACATCACACAGTCAGCGACGCCGGGATGGCCGGCGGCGGGGCCCACTCCCGCCCCGGCGAGGTGAGCCTGGCCCACCATGGGGTCCTCTTCCTCGACGAACTGCCTGAGTTCCGACGTAACGTCCTCGACACCCTGCGCCAGCCCCTTGAAGACGGCATCGTTACGATCGCTCGCGCCCAGCTTACGGTCGCCTACCCGGCCCGGATCATGTTGATCGCCGCCATGAACCCATGCCCCTGCGGCTACTACGGAGACCCGACCCGCGAATGCCAGTGTACCGCCTTGGTTCGGCGGCGATATCGAAGCCGGGTCTCCGGTCCGCTGTATGACCGGATCGACCTCCAATGCCAAGTGCCCGCGGTGTCGTGGTCGGACCTGGCCGGGGCCGAACCGGGCGAATCGAGCGCGGTGATGGCCGCCCGGGTCAGCAGCGCCCGGGAACGACAACGCCAAAGGCTCTCAAGTCATCCAACGGCAACGGTGAACGCCCACCTATCCGGACGAGAGGTCGAGCGTTGGTGCGCCCCCGACAACCCGGGCCGGCGACTTCTCGGCCTGGCCATGACCAGACTCGGCTTATCGGCCCGGGCCTATGCCAGAGTCCTGAAGGTGGCTCGGACCGTCGCGGACCTGGCCGGGGACGACCAGGTCGGCGCCGGTCATGTGGCCGAGGCGGTTCAATACCGCGGCCTCGATCGAGCTATTGGGGGACTACCAAGTTCACCACGAGCCGGAGCTGGTACTCCTCCGGCTTGATGGGGCGCGAGGTCGAGGTGTGGGGGCGGAGGTCAACGATGGTGATCGAATAGCGGTCGTCGGTCCAGGTCGCGGGCAACGACGACTGGATCAAGACTGGGCCTCGGGTCGCGGCGCCGAACAGTTCCAACTCAATTCCGGCTTTGCCTTCGACCACGCAGACGACGTCGATCGGACAGCGGGTATCGCCGACGACTCGCCGAAAGGCAACAGTTAGGTCGGAGCCGATGACCCGTGTGCTTTGGTTCGGAGTGAGCTCAAACTCCTCTCCTAGCGGCACCTCAGCCGGGTCGATGCCGAAGCATCCACCCGCCAGCCCAACCAAGATGATCCAGCACCACCGATTCATTATGAGCCATGCCTCCGCCCCTCCGCTCGGCAACACCCGTACCAACTTTGGCTAGCGCTAAGTGGTTAAAACACTCAGCCTGGGAGGGGGCGGGAGCTCGGATGTGCCGGAATGACGCGCGAAAGAGACACGGTTCCCGCCCGGAGCGGGGTGGAACGCATGAGTGGAATCCGACCGCTAGGTGCCTGGGAATACCTGCCGAAGGTGGGTCAACACCTCGAATTCGAGTCGGCCGGTCGTCGCGCAAGCCACCCGCTCACTCCGCCCGCCGGGGACATCGACAGCCTCGGCGCTGAGGAGGAGCTGGAGCCGGGCCCCCGTCGTCGCGGGGGTAACTCGGGCGCCGAGACTCAAGAACACATGCCAAAGGTCCGCGTTGGGTCCCTCGAGACCTTCGCCGCAGGTTAGGTAGAGCGAAACCGGCTGCTTTCCGAGTCGGCGGGTGAGTCGAAGACGCTTTATGCTGATTTCTCGGCCGGCCTGATCCTCTTGCATCATCGCCAACTTTCGATCGGCGAAAATCGCCTTGAGGACGCCGTAGACACTGTCCGGCGGGCCCGCGACGACCCCGGTTGTCGAGCCGAGATCCCGTTCGAACGTGAAGGTTCCCCAATCGGTCAGCAGTTTCTCTTGACC
>JAYVJS010000678.1:0-4015 GCA_043769075.1 Gemmatimonadota bacterium
CTCAGCCAAACCCGGTCCCGACGATTTCGAAGGTCGTCAAGGCCGGTCATCTGCTCGACGTTCGCACCGGCCAGTGGACCGACAACGTCTTCATCGCCATCGCCGGCGAGCGGATTGTCTCGGTGGGGACCACGGCGCCCGCTTCGGGGGTTCCGATCGTCGACTTGAGTGGAGCGTTCGTGCTCCCGGGATTGATCGACGCCCACGTCCATATCAACGACGAGCCGCAACTCCGCGGCCCCGATTACCACGCGGCGTCCGCGGCCAGGTTCGCGATCATCGGGGTCAAGAACGCCCGAAAAATGATCGACGCCGGTTTTACGGCCGGCCGATCGCTCGGGAACAACTACTTCTCCGACGTCGCGGTTCGTGACGGGATCAACCAGGGCGAAATCGTCGGTCCGCGGCTCCAGGTCTCGGGCCCGATGGTCGGCGGGACCGGGACCCATTGCGACTATACGTTCTTGTCGCCCGAGTTCAAGTACAACGACGAGGCGGTGGCCGACGGCGTCGATGCCTTGATCGGCAAGACCAGGTTCGTTTTCAAGTACGGGGCCGATTGGGTCAAGTTCTGCGCCAGCGGCGGGGTCTCCGGCCGGGGAACGCTTCCTGACGACATCCATCTGTCGTTTGAGGAGATGAAAGCGGTCGTCGACGAAGCCCACCGCCGGCGGAAGAAGGCGACGGCTCATGCCCACGGCACTGAGGCGATTAAGCTCGCCATCAAGGCCGGGGTCGAATCGATCGAGCACGGGAGCCTTCTGGACGATGAGGCGATTCAGCTCTTGAAAGAGCACCGAGTGTCGCTGGTCGTCGATCTCTACAACGGTGAGTGGATCGTGGCCCACGGCGCGGAAAACAACTTCAGCGCCGGTAGCTTGGCCCGGGCGCGGGTGCTCCATCCGTTCGCGGTGGCGAGCTATAAAAAGGCCTTGGCGGCGGGCGTGAACATCGTGTTCGGCACCGACGCCGGCACCATGCCCCACGGCCTCACCGGGCGCCAGTTCGCCACCTATGTGGAAAACGGGATGCCGGCCCTGATGGCGATTCAGACTGCCACGATCCGCGCGGCCGACCTCCTCGGCTGGTCCGACCGCATCGGTACCGTCGAGCCCGGGAAATTCGCCGATCTGATCGGGCTCAAAGTGAACCCACTGGCCGACCCGAAGGCGTTGGCTGACGTGGCGTTCGTCATGAAAGGCGGCGAGGTGCTGAAGGGCGGGGGACGGCCCTGATCTGTCGCTGAGTTGTTAGCGGGCTAATGTGCTTCCGTTGATCGATGTGCTGCTGGTCTTGCTGGTGTTTTTCATGCTGGTCAATGCCCGAGTGCGGCAGGCGATTCCGCTCCAGGTCCCCCCGACTGATGTCGGCGGCGGCCGGAACCAAATCGTCCTCGATCTCCCAGCCGATCGGGGGTTCACGATCAACGGGCAGCCGGTTCTCGATTCCCAACTCGAGACAGTGCTGGGCGCGATTTTCGGGAACCGGCCGACCAAGCTGCTGTTTGTGAAAGTCTCAGGGAACCGGACCTACCAGGAGGTCGTCACGGCGGTTGACCGGGCCCCGGGGTGCTGGAATCGAGGTGATCGGACTGGTTCCCCGGAACTGACGGGCTTCCGGCCGAGCCTCTGACGAAGCAGATTTCGGCCGAGTACGTCGCCGGCCCCTGCCCACACTTGGAGTCTCAATGCCCCAGCTCCGCCATGCCGGACTCGCCATCGGGTTGTTGTCCCTCTTTGCGTGCGCATCGAAGCCGGCCCCCGCTTTGCCGGCCGACTGGGAAACCGGGCTCACCACCGCCCGCGAGCAAGTGTGGCGCGACTGGTTCGCCGGCTCTCCGAAATTGGCCGAGGTCTTGACCGACAACTTCGTCGGGATCGGCTTTGGTGCCGGGCCGTGGGACACCAAGGAAACCACGCTGGCGGGATCGCGGGATTTCGCGGCGAGTGGTTCGAAGCTCGTCTCCCTGACCTTTCCCAATACCACGACCCAAGCGATGGGTGATGTCGTCGTGGTCTACTCCAATTACGAGTTGGTGTCGGCTTCCTCCACCGGCGAGCAAACGACCCAGCGGGGCCGGGCCACCGAAGTGTTTACCTGGAAAGAGGGCCGGTGGCTCCACCCAGGCTGGCACCTCGACTCCGGTCAGTGAGCCCGATCAGCGATCGCTAAGCCGGGTCCACAACATCAGCACGCCGCACGACGATCCGGTCGCCTGGTACTCGATTGGAGTCTCGGACGGGCCGCGATAGATCTCCACGGCTTGGAGCTCCCCGGCTAGAACAAGCAGATCGGGTCGTCACAACTGATCAGATGATAGTTTCTATCCGGCTCGGCCCCCATCAACCACCGGACGAAATAGTCCCACCGCTTCTTAATCGTGTAGGCCGGGAGCCCGTGTTCTGCGTCCGGCACAACCAGCATGTCGAAGTCCTTGCCCGCCTTAATCAGGGCGTCGACCAGCCGATACGTCATGGTCGGATGGACGTTGGTGTCCATGTCGCCGGTCATCAGCAGGAGGTGGCCCTTCAGGTTGCCGGCCAGGAGATAGTTGGCCTGCGACTCGAAATTGTCCCGTCCGGTGGCTGAGTCCTTCTTGAACCGGCCCTGATACTTCTCGCCCCAGTCGAACCGGTAGCTTCGGTTGTCGTGATTTCCTGACCCCGATACCGCCACTTTGAAGAAATCGGGATAGCGGAGGATCGCATCGGTCGACGAGAACCCGCCACCGGAGTGACCATAGATCCCGACTCGGTCGAGGTCCATGAAACGGTATCGCGTGGCAAGCTGCTTCGTGGCGGCGATTTGATCGGGGATCCCGTTGTCGGTCATGTTCCCGAAGTAGGCATCGTGAAAGGCCTTGGAGCGGCCAGGAGTCCCGAGCGCATTGACCTCGACCACGACGAAGCCCAACTCAGCCAGGGCCCGCCGTTCGCCGTTGGTCTGGAAACCGAAATGGATGACCGTGCCGATCTGCGGCCCGGGGTAGATGTAGACCACCACCGGATACTTCTTGGTCGTATCGACCTTGGACGGGAGGTAGACGAAGCCGTAAAGATCGGTGATTCCATCGCGGGCCTTGACCGAGAATGGAACCGGAGGGGTCCAGCCGGCTTTGACCATTTCAACGGGGTCGGCTGTTTCGAGATCCAGGGTCTTCCGGCCGTCAAGGGCGGCACGGATTGTGGTGACCGGCGGCAGGTCGGGCCGGGTCTCGGAGTCGACGAAATACTTGCCGGTGGGGACGAACGACACCCAATGGTGTCCGGTGCCTGGGGTGAGGTCGGTCAATCCCGATCCGTCGGCGCCCACCCGCATCAAATGGGCGTAGTACGGGTTCGCGGGATCTCTGCCTAACGAAGTGAAATAGACCTGCCGGGTAGCCGGGTCGACGTACTTGAGCCATTGCACGAGCCAGGGCCCGCTGGTGACCTGATTCAGCAGCTTCCCGTTGGTGTCGTACCGGTACAGGTGTCCCCAGCCGTCCCGCTCCGACCACCAGAGAATCTCGGTATCGCCGACCAAGCGCCAATTGCCGGTCGCGACGCCACTGGCGTTTTCGGTGAAGGTCGAAAGGGAATCGGCCAGTACCGGCCGGGTGGCGCCGGTGGCGGCCTCGGCTACCAGGAGGCGGACACTTTTGTTGGCCCGAGCGGCGTCGGTGAAGTAGATCCGGTCCGATTTCGTGGTCCATTGAATCGTCCCGTCCCCGGTCCACCCAAAGACGCTTGCCACCGATTTGACGCCCTGGACGGTGACGTTGGATTTCTGGTCGAGATCGAGGATGTGAATCTCGTAGGTCGGCACGATCGAGTCGCTCGGCACCGCGTTCGGGTACTGGAACAACTTCGGTACCGTGCCCGTCGACGTGTACACCGGAAACTTGGTGACTCCGCGTTCATCGGTCTTGATCGTGGCCAGCTTCTTCGAATCGGGCGACCAGACCACAAACGGGGTTCGGGCATCCGGGTCGGGCATCGGCCGCTCGGCCGCCGCCAGTCCATAGCCGAACTCC
>JAYVJS010000679.1:0-2238 GCA_043769075.1 Gemmatimonadota bacterium
GGCGGCGTTAGGTGACCACCTTGAGGGTGATCGAGGTGGGCGTCGTGACCGCGCTGCCACTTGTCGCCACCGCGCGGACTCGGTAAGTCCCTGGGGCGAGCGGGCGCCCCTTGACGACCCCGGAGAAGCCAGCGAGTTGGGCACCAGCGCCGCGGCCGACCGTGAATGTCCTGAGCGTCTTCTTGCGGTCCGCGGTCAGGATGGAGAAGGTCACACGGGCGGGGTTTGACAGCGTAAAGGCGAACTTCGTCGCTTGCCCGCGGTGGGTCGTCGCGTTCGTCGCCTTGTATTTGAGAAGGAGCAGGCCCTGACCGGGGCGAAGCGAGGCCCGGATGACGGTCTTTGCGGTACCACCTCCGGTCTCCCACGCGGCGAGCACGTCGCCACCTGACTCGACAAGGTCGACGAGGCCGACGGTGGAGCCTTCGCCGGTCGGTTTCGCAGCTGGCAGCACGCCCTGCTCGACGGCTCCACTGGCCGTCCGGATCATGGCGGTCACGAATCCTCCGGCACCCGTCGCAACGAGGGCGGGGCCCGAGGCGAGGGACTTCAGGCCGAACGTCCGCGCGTCATCCGGGAGGACGACCGGCACCTTCGACCACGGTCCGCCAGCGGTTGCGCGAGTCGCGAAGGCAAAACCGTCCGGCCCCGGACCGGTATCGAGGCTCACCCCGGCCGCGGCAACGCCGCCGTCGCGCACGAGAAGGGCGATGTCCTGCGATCCCGCGATCGACTCATCGCACGGCTGCGGGTAGGGACCCTGGATTTCCTGGGTCCATGCTGCCTGGGCCGTCGATCGGGTCGCTGAGAGCGTGGCGCAGCCCTCGCGCCAAGCGACCGTCGCGTTGCCTGATCCATCGAGTGCCACATGCACGCCGTATGACTGGCCCGCGGGCGGGTGCCCGGGCATCGTTTGACGAGGCTCCCAACCAGCGGGGAGGACGTAGCGAGCGGCTTGGGGTGCGCCGTCGCGCACCCAGGCGACCACCGCGACACCGGTTGTGATGGCGACGGCCTCGTCCGAGAGGACGCCGCTGCCAGGGTTTGCGGCGGCTGGGGCGAGATCGATCACCGGGCCGTAGGCACCGCCGGTCGGACGATAGGCGGCTTGAACAACTCCGGCGCGCACCCACGCGACGATGGCGTTGCCGGTGCCGTCCATCGCGACACGGGGGTCGCGCGCGGCTGCCGCGGTCTCAGACAGCGCAACCGGTGGCGTCCAAGCATTCGTGAGCGAGCCGCGGTCCGAAGTCCAGACGCGCTCCCCGGAGATCCAGACAGCGGTCGCGCGGCCGCTTCCATCCGAGGCCAATCGCGGCGAGATGGCGTCACCGGGCAGTGGTGCCGCGGGCTTCCAGGTAGCGTCAGCATCGAGGCGGCGAGCAACCTCAATGACCCCGCCCGCCGACGCGTAGACCGCAATCGCCTGTGGCGACGCGGCGTCGCGGACGAGAAGGAAGGCCGGGAGAACCGCCTGCCCGCCCGCCTGCGGCGGCGAGATCGGAACGGTCTCCGGAGCGAGCCACCCCTTGAGGACCTTCGGATTCGGCGGAGCCGCCACAACGGAAGCCGGCACAAGGACTGCCGCGAGGCCGACGAGCGCCTTGCGAGATAGTGACAAGAGTGCTCTGCGGTGCGCCATCGTTGCCCTCCGGGGCTCGGTTGGCGATGACGGTATACCCGCCCTCCAAGACAGATCACGCCCAAGGTCGCCAGAGAACAAGCGAACGCCACTCACGGGGATCGCGATTGCCAGGCGGGTTGACCTATGGCTCGATTCGGACAGTTCATCGGTCTCAAGGCTGGGACGGTTTTCCGCTCAACCCTGCCCGAACCGCTCATTGGTACGCACGACTGTCCCAGGCACCGCTTCCCGCATATGCCCCGCCACGTCGTCGCGGGCGCCAGACCTCCGCCCTGCAAGCGGCGGGTTTCGGGTTCGAATCCCGATTCCGGCTTCCAGGAAATACTTGCAAAACCGGCATTTATTGGGTGCCTCGGCCGACTATCGAACTGGCCGTAAAAGGCATCTGAGTACCTATGAACTACGGCGCGGGGACGACTCAGACGGTGCGGGAGACGGTGCGGGAGATTCAAGGTTGATCGGCCGGACGGGTCACCAAGCGGCGGCCCGGTCGACCAGTCGCCGAAGTGAGTCCCCCGTGGTCAGTTTCTCGAATCCGGCGGCGAGCACTTCAATGCGGTCTCGGTTGTCCCGGTCACTCGGGCCGCAGGGAC
>JAYVJS010000680.1:0-10784 GCA_043769075.1 Gemmatimonadota bacterium
GGCCCACGGCGACGCTCTTTCATTTCTCGCCTCCGCGAAGTACGCCGACCAGTTCGCGATGTCGGCGGCCGGCGTCGTCTTGGTGCCGGTAGGGTTCTATCCCCCGCCGACCGGGCCTCGAACTCGGATCGCGGTCAAGGACCCCCAACGGGCCATGGCGGTCGCGATCGGGGCTCTCTTCCCGAGCTCGCCGCCGGTGCCGCGGATCGACCCGTCGGCTCGGCTGGGTCGGGGGATTCGCCTGTCGCCGTCCGCCTCGGTTGGCCCGTTTGCGGTGATCGGGGCGGGGGTGGATTTGGCCGAGGGTGTTGTGGTCGGGGCCGGGGCGGTTTTGGAGGACGGCGTCGTGATCGGGCGAGACTCGGTCATCGGCCCCCGCGTCGTCTGTCACGCCGGGGTGATTGTCGGCGAACGGGTCGTCGTCAAAGCGGGCGCGGTCCTGGGTGGTTCTGGGTTT
Source organism: Gemmatimonadota bacterium (assembly GCA_043769075.1). Lineage (GTDB taxonomy): Bacteria > Gemmatimonadota > Gemmatimonadetes > Gemmatimonadales > GWC2-71-9 > SHZU01. The sequence goes on from JAYVJS010000680.1 coordinate 458, forward strand.
GGGTTTCTCTCCGATCCAACGGGACACCACTCGATTCCGCACGTCGGAGGGTGCCGGATTGGGGACGATGTTCAGATTGGCGCCAACAGTTGCATTGACCGCGGGAGTGTCGACGACACCGTGATCGGCGCCGGAACGAAGATCGACAATCTCGTTCATATCGGCCACAATTCACGGCTCGGCCGTCGGTGTCTTGTGATGGGTGGAGTGGTTGTCGCGGGGAGCGCGAGGATCGGTGATGACGTGATTCTTGCCGGCCACAGTGCCGTCGGGGGGCATTTCACCGTTGGCGACCGAGCCCGCGTTGGGGCCAAGGCCGGCGTGATTTCAGAAGTGCCGGCTGGGGCGGATGTCAGCGGATTTCCGGCCCGGCCGCACCGAGAGTTTCTTCGGGCCCAGGCCGCGTTGTACCGCCTGGCGCCGTTGATCGATCAGGTCGAAGCCCTTGTCAAGAAACGGGGTTGAAGTCATGGCTCGACGAACCCTGGCGACCTCCATCGAACTGTCTGGCGTCGGACTCCACACCGGCGCCTTGACCTCGATCCGCTGCGTCCCGGCGGTCTCGGGGACTGGGGTCCGATTTCGCCGGATCGACCTCGATGGTCGGCCGGAGTTTCCCGCCCGAGTCGATCAAGTCGAAGCGACGGAACGCCGCACGGCCATCGGCCACGGCGATCAAACCGTGCATACCGTCGAGCATTTGCTGGCGGCGCTGGCCGCCCTTGAGATTGACGACCTTGTCGTCGAGGTCAACGGGCCGGAGGCTCCGATTCTGGACGGTTCGTTCGCCCCGTTTCTGGCGGCCTTGGAAGCCGGGGGCATCGTCGAACAACCGGGCGACCCGTTGTCGTTTACGATCGACGCTCCATTCACGATGACCGTTGGCGAGGCGAACTACGTCGTATCGCCCTCGAAGTCGCTCCGGGTCACCGCGACGATCGAATGGGCGCACCCGTTGATCGGCCGCCAAACCGCTTCATATGATGTTACCCCGGATACCTTCCGGCGTGACCTCGCCCCGGCTCGGACCTTCGGCTTTGCCCATGAAGTTGAGGCGTTGCGAGGCAAGGGGCTGCTCAAGGGAGGGTCGCTGGCGTCCGCCGTGGTTTTGTCGGAGGACGGCGTCGTGAACGGGCCGCTCCGCTGGCCCGACGAATTCGTCCGGCACAAAATCGGAGACATCATCGGCGATCTGGCGCTGACCGGCGGCCGGGTCCGGGGTCACGTCATTGCGACCCGGCCAAGCCATGAGGGCAACGTGGCGCTGGCGAAGTTGTTGGTGCGCACGGCCCAGCAAGGCGGGGGCCGGGTCTTGGACATCAGTCGGATTCTGAGCGTGATTCCGCACCGATATCCGTTCCTTCTGGTCGATCGGATTCTCGAGATTGAGCCGAAGAAGCGGGTCGTCGGGATCAAGAACGTCACCATCAACGAGCCTTTTTTCCAGGGCCATTTCCCGGGCCACCCCGTCATGCCTGGCGTGCTCATCGTCGAGTCGATGGCGCAGGTCGGCGGGATGTTGCTCATGGATGAACTCGACGAGCCCGGCGAGAAGGTTGTTTACTTCATGACGCTGGACAACATCAAGTTCCGCCGGCCGGTGGTGCCCGGCGACCAGATTCGGCAAGAAGTCGAGATGATTCAACTTCGGGGAAGAACCTGCCGCCTGCGGGGCATGGCCTATGTCGAAGGCAAGGTCGTGTGCGAGGCCGAGATGATGGCCATGGTGGTCGACAAATGACGATGACCCCGGTGGCGACCGCGATTCATCCGTTCGCCGTAGTCGATCCGACGGCGGTGCTTGGCGAAGGCGTCGAGATCGGTCCGTTCGCGATCATTGGGCCCAATGTGACGATTGGAGACCGGTGTCATATTGGGGCTCGGGCCACGCTGGAGCGGAATGTTCGCCTGGGGAGCGGGGTCGTGATCGGCTCCGGCTCGATCGTCGGCGGCGATCCCCAGGATCTCAAGTACCGGGGCGAGGAAACCTGGGTCGACATCGGAGCTGAGACGGTCGTTCGAGAGTACTCGACGATCAACCGGGGCACCTCGTCCTCCGGGGTGACGACCGTCGGGTCTCGTTGTTTTCTGATGAGCTATGTCCATGTGGCCCACGACTGCCGGATCGGCGACCAGGTCATCATTGCCAACGGGACCCAGCTCGCCGGCCATGTGACCGTCGATGAACGGGCGATTCTCTCGGGCCTCGTCGCGATCCATCAGTTCGTGACGATTGGCGCCCTCGCTTTCGTCGGAGGGTGCTCGCGTGTCAATCAAGATATTCCGCCATTCGTCAAGGCGGTCGGCAATCCGGTCGAACTCTATGGCCTCAATAGCGTCGGACTCCAACGGGCGGGCTTGTCGGAGGAGTCGGTTCGGTCCTTGAAGCGGGTCTACCGGCTGTTCTTCAATTCCGATCTGAACCTCTCCCAAGCGGCGGAACGGGTTCGGACCGAAGTGCCGGAGATTCCCGAAGTGCGGCGGTTCCTCGACTTCGTCGGGCGATCTAGTCGAGGCATTCCCTCCTGACATGAGGCGGATCCCGGTGGGGGTGATCGGGGTCGGAGCGTTAGGTCGCCATCACGCTCGTCACCTGGCGTCCTCAACGGCGGCCAGTTTGATCGGCGTTCATGATGTCGATCTGACCCGGGGGCGAGCCGTCGCGGCCGAGGTCGGGGTCCGCTTCTTCGGCGACCTCGACGAGTTGCTTGGTGCGGTCGAGGCCGTGACCATCGCCGTACCGACTCCGGTGCATGCAGCCGTCGGACTGCACGCGCTCGACCGGGGTCGGGCGGTGTTGATGGAGAAGCCGCTGGCGGTGTCGATTGCCGAGGCCGACGCCTTGATTGCGGCCGCCGATCGGCGGGGGGTCCCGTTGGTGGTGGGCCACATTGAGCGGTTCAACCGGGCGGTCCGGGCCGCGATCCCGTTTCTCGGCGACATCAGATACTTCGAAAGCACCCGGCTGGCGCCATTCCAGTCCCGGGGGACGGATGTGGCCGTGATCCTCGACTTGATGATTCACGACCTCGACTTGGTCCTCTATCTGACCCGCGGCGACGCCGTCGCTGACGTTCGGGCGAGCGGTGTCGCGGTGTTGACGCCCCATGTCGACGTGGCCAACGCCAGAGTGGAGTTTGCCGGCGGCGGCGTGGCGAATATCACGGCGTCGCGGGTGGCCCGCGATCGGGTCCGCAAGCTCCGTCTCTTCCAGACCAATGGATACCTTTCCCTCGATCTGGCGGCCGGGACCGGTGTCTTCATGCGGCTCCGGCCGGGCCGTCACCCAGCCCCGGCCACCAATCTCGAAGACGTCGTCGAGGTGGTAGCTCTCGAAGCGCCGGAGCGGGACGCGTTAGGCGCCGAACTCGAGAGCTTTGTTCGCTCCTTGCGCGGTGACCCAGATCCGGTGGTGACCGGCGTTGAGGGCCGGGCAGCCTTAGCGTTGGCGCTCCGGGTCAGCGACGCCGTCGCTCGGCGGTGAGAAAGATCTTTGTCTCCGCGGGGGAGCCCTCCGGCGACCTCCACGGGGCGCCGGTGGTTCAGGCCCTGCTCCGGCGGTTTCCGGGAGCGGTGATCGAGGGATTGGGCGGCCCCCGGATGGCGGAGGCCGGGGCCCGGATTCTCTGGCGAATGGAGCGGTATACCGTGATCGGGTTCGTCGAGATTCTGGCGAAGATCCCGGCTCATGTGTCGTTGCTCAGGGCGATGAAGCAGCGATTCCGATCTGAATCGTACGATTTGGTGGTGCTGATTGACTACCCGGGTTTTCATCTCCGAGTCGCCGAGGCGGCGAAGGCCGCCGGCCTGCCGGTGCTGTACTATGTCGCTCCGCAGCTGTGGGCTTGGCGGCCCGAACGGGCCGCCCGGTTTCGACGGGCCGTCGATCAATTCGCGGTGATCTTCCCGTTCGAGGCGCCTTTTTTCCAGAAACTGGGGCTACCGGCGGCGTATGTCGGGCATCCGCTGGTCGAACCGAAGGCCCGCCCCACCCGGGCGGAGGCACGCGCGGCGTTAGGTATTCCGGCGGGCGCCCGAGTGATCGGCGTCTTTCCCGGGAGCCGACCCCAGGAACTTCGTCGCCACTGGACTCCATTCCGGGACGCGGCTCGGTTGCTGATCCGGGGCGGCCACGCTGACCACGGTCTCGTCGCCGCCCTTCCTGACGGCGACTATCCGGACCATGGTGGACTCGAGTTGGCGCGGACCGACCCGGCCACTGTGTTGGCGGCCGTGGACGCCGTGATTGCCAAGTCGGGCACCACCACCCTTGAGGCGGCCCTTACCGACACCCCGATGGTGGTCGCCTATCGGGTCCATTGGCTTACCGGCTGGTTCGCCCGACGGGTGATGCGGGTGCGGTGGATCAGTCTCGTCAATTTGATCGCGGAGGCTCCGGTGGTGGAGGAGTTGGTCCAAGACGACGTCGCGGCCGACCGGCTCGCCCAGGCGGTTCGCCCGCTGCTGGATCCCAGCAGTCCTGAGGCCAGAGCCCAACGGGAAGGCCTCGCTCGAGTGCGGGCCCTGCTTGGCACCCCGGGCGCGGCCGAGCGGGTCGCGGTCATGGCCGGTGCGCTGGTCCGATGAAGTGGCCGCTGGCGCCCGGGCCGACCGCGATGCTGGCCGGAAGCCTGGTCTCCGGGTTGGCCGGCACCTGGAGGACTGAGGTCACCGGCGAGGGCCACTACCGCCAGGCCAGCTCGGGTGGAGGGTTGCTGTTCCTCCTCTGGCACGAGGCACTGCTTCCGTTGCTCTGGCACCATCGGAAACAGGGGGTGGCCATCGTGGTGAGCGAGGCGCAAGACGGCCGATACCTGGCGGAGTACGCTCGACGGATTGGATACCAATGTCTGTATGGATCGAGCACTCGGGGCGGGGCGCGGGCGCTGTTGGGCGCCGTCCGGGCGCTTCAGGCTGGTACCGCGGTGGCGTTCACACCCGACGGCCCGCAGGGGCCCCGCCGGGTGGTCAAGCCGGGTATCTTGGCAGCCGCCGCTCGGAGTGGGGCGTGGGTGTTGCCGATCCACGCCGAGGCCAGCCGGGCCTGGCGGCTGCGGTCCTGGGATCAGTTCGTCGTTCCGAAGCCATTTAGTCGGGTTCGGATCGGCTATGGCGTGCCATTCCGGGTCGAGTCGGGGGCGGACCTGGTGGCGGCCGGTGATGACGCGGCGGCCCGCCTCACGGCATTGGAACAGGAGATTCGATGGCGGGACGCCGGGGGGACGGACATCGGTTGATACGCTGGCTCTGGACCAGCCGGCGGATTGACGCCAAGCTGGCTCGAGCCGGATTGGCGCCGCTAGCTAGCCTGTGGCGCGTCTCCGTTGCAATTAGGAACGTTGGCTTCGACCGAGGCTGGCTGGCGGTCCACAATCTGCAAGCGCCCTCGGTCTCGGTTGGGAACCTCACGGTTGGGGGCTCGGGTAAGACCCCGATTGCCGGGTGGATTGCAAAACACTACGTCGGGCGGGGCACGACGCCGGGAATCTTGCTTCGGGGTTATGGGCGAGACGAGGTACTCCTGCACCAGCGCAACGTCCCGGGGGCGATCGTCGTGGCCAACGCTGATCGAGTGGCTGGGGGTGCGGTGGCCGTGGCCCAAGGAGCCCGGGTCCTGGTCCTCGACGACGGATTTCAGCGGCGGGACGTCCACCGCGATTTCGACCTGCTGCTCGTGGCGGCGGAAACCGCGGACGCGGTTCGGTGGAGCCTGCCGGCCGGCCCGTGGCGAGAGCCGCTCTCATCGACCCGGCGGGCCGGTGGCCTGATTGTAACCCGGCGGCGGGCGGACCCCGCCACCGCGTTGAAGGTTGCGGAGACGCTCGCCGGGATGATCGCCGGGCCGGTTGGGGTCGTCCATCTCGGGATCCGTCGGTATACCGGGATGTTGAGCGGCAAGGTGATACCGACGAACACCCTGGCCGGGAAGCGAGTGGTGGCCGCGTCGGCCATCGCCGATCCGGAGGCGTTCATTGCCCAGACGAAGGCCACCGGGGCGCAGGTCCAGGCGGCGACCTGGCGAGACCACCATGACTTTCGGGACGAGGACGTCGCCTGGCTGGCGCGGGCGGCCCGGAAATCGGACTTCGTCATCTTGACGGAAAAGGACGCCGTCAAGCTTCGGGACCGCTGGCCGGCCAGCATTCCGGAGCCTCTGGTGGCGGAGTTGGTGGTCGAGTGGGAAGCCGGAGAAGCGGAGATTGTCGGTCGGCTGGACCGTTTAATCGGCTAGGCTGCCCCGCCGCGAACAACGATGGTAACTTTATCGCCCTTCACGATACCGAAACGGGAGAGTTTGATGACAGTCTCGAGCGGCAACATCCGACCGGAACGCGACACCCATCTCGGGGGAGAAAACCCTTTCGAGTCGATGATGGTTCGGTTCGACATCGCCGCCAAGAAGCTCAATCTTGAGCACAACGTGTATAGTGTGCTTCGGCACCCGGAGAAACAGCTGATCGTGGCGTGTCCGATTCTTCGGGACAATGGCCAAGTCGAGGTGTTCACCGGGTATCGCGTGTTGTACAACACCGCCCGCGGCCCGGCCAAGGGTGGGATCCGATTCGACATGGGCGTCACGCTGGATGAGGTCAAAGCCCTCGCCGCATGGATGACCTGGAAATGTGCCGTGGTTAACCTGCCGTTCGGCGGCGCCAAGGGCGGGATCCTCTGTGATCCATCCACGATGTCGATGGTAGAGCTTGAACGGCTGACCCGCCGGTACACGTCGGGCATTATTGACTTCTTAGGTCCGGATTCCGACGTCCCCGCTCCCGATGTGAACACGAACGAACGGATGATGGCGTGGATCATGGACACCTACTCCATGCACAAACGCCATACCGTCACGGCCGTCGTCACGGGCAAGCCGGTTGAGATGGGCGGATCGTTAGGTCGGTGCGAGGCCACCGGGCGTGGGTGCATGCTGGTGACTCGGGAGGCGTTGAAGCGGCTGAACATGCCGATCGACCGGAGCACTCGCGTGGTGGTCCAGGGCTTTGGGAACGTCGGGTCGATCAGCGCCCAGTTGATGCAAGACCTCGGGCTTCGGATCGTGGCGGTCAGTGACAAGGATGGCGGGCTCTACAACAAAGATGGCTTCGACGTCAACGCCTTGATTGCCCACGTGAGAGAACACAAGTCGTTGAAGACGTTTCCATCGGCCGACCGGATCACCAACGACGAGTTACTGACGCTCGACTGCGAGGTCCTGGTCCCCGCGGCCCTCGAGAACGTCATCACCGACGACAATGCCGGCCGGATCAAGGCCAAAATAATTTGCGAGGGTGCCAACGGGCCAACGTCGGCCACTGCCGATCAGATCCTTCAGGACAAGGGGATCCTGGTCATCCCGGACATCCTGGCCAATGCCGGTGGCGTGACGGTCAGCTACTTCGAATGGGTCCAGGACCGGGGCGGCTACTTCTGGGACGAAGAAACCGTCAATACCCGGCTCGAGCGGATCATGGTCGAATCGTTCAACGAGGTCGCCGGCATGGCGGCGCTTCACAGCGTCAGCATGCGGATCGCCGCCTACATGGTGGCGATCGACCGGGTCGCCAAAGTCCACCGGTTGCGCGGCATGCATGCCTAGTTGTGCCGAGCCGTGATCACGACGCTGATCGCGGTCGGGAAGCAGCGGCCGACTTTTGTCGAGGCGTGCGAGGAGTATCTCGCGCGCCTCCGGCGTTATGACGGACTGGTACAGCATGAAGTCCGGGAGGGGCCTGGCAGCGCCTCGGCAGCCGAGCAGCGACGGGCCGAGGCGAGGCGTCTGCTCGGCAAGGTGCCCGAACGAGCCCTTGTCGTTGCCCTCGACCGGGGCGGAACCGGCTGGACGAGTGAAGCCCTAGCAAGTCACCTTGGCCGATGGCGAGACGGCGCGAAGTCCGTGGCCCTCCTCATCGGTGGATCGACCGGACTTGACGATACCGTCCTGGCCCGCGCCGACCATCGCTGGAGCCTCGGCCCGCTGACCTTGCCACACCAGCTCGCTCGGCTGGTTGTGCTGGAGCAGTGGTACCGTGCCTGGACGATCCTCCGCGGCGAACCGTATCACAAATAGATCGGCAGCGATGGGCGATTGGTTTCAGGAATGGTTCGGAGAGGAGTATCTCCAGCTCTACCCTCATCGGGATGAACTCGATGCGGATCGCTTGGTGACCCTGATCGAACGGACCCTTCCGGAGCTGCCCCATGGGCCGGTGCTCGATATCTGTTGCGGTGCGGGTCGCCATGCCCGGGCGTTTCGGGATCATGGGTTCCGGCCGATCGGCGTCGACCTGTCCGCCCACTTGCTGGAACGGGCCCGCGACGTGGCAGGTGTTCCGCTGGTCCGGGCGGATATGCGGGCCCTCCCGTTTCGGCGGGATTCGCTCGACTTGGCGGTGAACCTCTTTACCAGTTTCGGCTACTTCGAGCACGATCACGAGCATCTCGGTGCCCTCCGACAAATGTTTGGACCGATCCGGCCTGGTGGCTGGTTCGTGCTCGACTACCTTAACGCCGCCCAGGTGGCGGCGACGCTGGTAGCTCGGGAAGAGACTACTCTCGGCGATCTGCCGGTGGTAATCGAACGCTGGCTCCATGACGGCGGGCGATTCGTCGTGAAAACGATCACGACGCCCGATGGCCGGCAATTTCTAGAGCGGGTCCGGCTCTACCCGCTGGAAGATTTGATCGCGATGATTGCGGAGGCCGGGGGTCGGGTGCTGCATCAATTCGGGACCTACGACGGTGGGGCGGTCGGGACCGGCGCTCCGCGGGTCATTCTCTTCGCGCAGGCGACAAAATGTTAGGCTTTGCCGACACTCCGTTGGGCGTCTCGCCGCAATGGCCCACATCGCGGGCGGGACCGGGGTTCGCCGGGCTCAGCGCCGCGCTCGTCGATAGCCCGGATGTTCTCTGTTCCAAGCTCGAGGATCCCAACGTCCTGGTGGTGACCACTGGTCAGCAGCCTGGTCTGTTTACGGGGCCACTCTACACCATTCACAAGGCGCTCTCGGCCCGTGCCGTGGCGGCGCTTCTCGAGGCCCGATGGCGCCGCCCGGTCGTCCCCGTGTTCTGGTTGGCCGGCGATGACCATGATTTCGCTGAAGCGGCGGAAGCCCATTGGTTCGGCCCTGATGGCGCGGTCGTGTCGGTGGGCTTGGAGCCGCGGCCGGCCGATGCCCCGCAACGATCGATGGCTCAGGAGGCAGTCCCCCCCCGGGCGGTTGAGTTGCTGGCGGAGTTGAGAGCCGCACTGCCTCCGGGGCCGGCGCGGGACCAGACGCTGGAGTGGCTGAGCCGACACTACCGGGTCGGCAACAGTCTGGCTCGGGCGTTCGGGGAGTCGCTCGCGGAGGTGCTCGGGCCGTTGGGCATTGCGTGCTTCGATCCAACGGCGCCGGCCGCGAAGGCGGCGGCGGCGCCGACGGTTCTTGCCGCGATTCACCGGGCGGCCGATCTGGACCGACGCCTGGTGGCCCGGGCGGCCGACCTGGAGGCCCAAGGCCAGGGCCCGGGCGTCAAGGTCGGCGACGGAGCCACCCTGGGCTTTTTGGACGGCCCCGGCGGCCGCGATCGCTTGGTGCTCGATCCGGCTGGGTTTCGGACTCGGAGGGGTGGCGAGGTCATCTCGGCCGCAGAGTTGGACCGGATTGGCCGGGAGGAGCCGACCCGGCTTTCGCCTAACGTGCTGCTCCGCCCGGTGGTCGAGAGCGCCATCTTGCCGACGGTAGGCTATGTCGCAGGCCCCGGCGAACTCCGGTATCTGGCGTTGGCCGAGGTGCTGTACGAGCCGCTCGGCGTCCGGAGGCAGATCCCGATGCCGCGATGGTCCGGGATCCTGGTGGAGCCGCGGGTGACCCGGGGACTCGAAAAGTTCGGGGCCACACTGGCGGAGATGTTCGAGGCTGGGGCAGCGATCGAGCGGCGAGTCCTGGGTGACTTAGCCCCGGTCGACTTTGAGCCGGCCTTCGCGGACGCCCGGCGGACAGTCGACGCGGCCTACGAGCGGGTTCTGGCCGTCGCCAAGGGCATCGATCCGACTCTTGAAAGGCCGGCGACAGCGAGTCGAAGCGGCGCCCTCGCTGGGCTCGCCGACCTCGAGAAGCGACTGCTCCAAGCTCAAAAACGGCGTCACGCCGAGGTCCTGACCCAGCTCGAACGGACCCGGACCGCGATTCGACCGGGAGGCGCGCCCCAGGAACGAGTGATCGGCCTGCCGGCCCTGACCGGCCGGTACGGGCTTCCGATCCTTGCGGAACTTGCCGACCACATTCGCGACTGGTACCGGCGTGCCCTTGAAGGTGGCGCGCCCACCGCCTAGACTCGGACCCATGGT
>JAYVJS010000681.1:0-5370 GCA_043769075.1 Gemmatimonadota bacterium
CCCCGGGAAGGCCACGATCGACGATCGCGAGGTAGGCCGCTACGACGTCCCGCACGTCGAGAAGATCTCGGACCGGGTCGAGGTTGCCAGTCTTGATGGCCGGGGCCCGGATTCGCTTGGCCATTCGAATTCGCTGGGCCAACGCCGGCACAACATACTTGTCACTCTGACCCGGCCCGGTGTGCGGGAATGACCGAGCGATAACCGTCCGAAGGCCGGTGCGGCGGGACACTTCCGCGACCGCGATCTCCGCCCCCAACTTACTGGCCGCATACGGCGAGACCGGGACGACCGGATCCGATTCGAGCGACGGCCGGCCCTGGCCGACCCCGTAGACCTCCCCCGTCGATGCCAGCACGAGCAGCGGGTCGCCCCGGTGTTCGGTCCGTTGACGACTCAACGCCTCCGCCACTCGCGCCGAGCCCGCCGCATTGGCCGCCCACGCCGCACCTGGATCCTTCCGAGCGTCGGTGCCCGAGGCGACGGCAGCCAAATGGACCACCGCGTCGACCGGCGGCTGGACCAAGGCATTGACCGAATCAGACAACTCCAAATCAAAGTCCACCCATCGCGCCCGGTCGCGCTCGGCATCCGACAGGAGGGCCGAAGGCCCACCGCCGATTCGAACAGCCCCGACGACGTCGTGACCGGCCCGTAGGAGCTCACGCACCAACCAGCCGCCGACGAAACCGTCGGCCCCGGTCACCAATATTCTCACCGCTGATCCCGCAAGCGCTCGAGGTCGGCATCGACCATCATCCGAACCAGATCGGCGAACGACACTCGGGGCTTCCAACCGAGCTCGGCCATCGCTTTGGCGGGGTTGGCGATGAGCAGGTCGACCTCCGCGGGCCTCATGTGAGCTTGGTCCACCACGACATGATCGCGCCAGTCGAGCCCAACATGACCGAACGCCAGCTCGACCAGCTCCCGGACACTGTGGGTCTTGCCACTCCCGATCACGTAGTCGCGTGGCTCCGGCTGCTGGAGCATCCGCCACATCGCGTCGACGTAGTCGCCGGCAAAGCCCCAGTCTCGTTTGGCATCGAGATTCCCCAAGCGAAGCTCCTTGCTACGACCGAGCTTAATCCGGGCCACCCCATCCGAAATCTTCCGGGTGACGAACTCGATCCCTCGGCGGGGGGACTCGTGATTGAACAGAATTCCGCTCACCGCATGAAGGTGATAGGACTCCCGATAATTCACGGTTATCCAATGGCCGTACAACTTGGCCACCCCGTAGGGCGAGCGAGGATAAAACGGGGTCCGCTCGGTCTGAGGGGTCTCTTGCACCTTCCCGAACATCTCGGACGAGCTCGCCTGATAGAATTTCGCGGTGGGCCAGGCCAGCCGAACCGCCTCGAGAATCCTGGTGACACCGAGCGCCGTGAACTCGCCAGTCAAGACGGGCTGGGAAAACGACGTCGGCACATAGGATTGGGCCGCCAGATTGTACACCTCATCCGGCTTCACGTCTCGCATCACCTCGGTCAAGGAATGCTGATCGAGGAGGTCCGCTGTGACGATTCGGAGTGAGTCGAGAAAGGGCTCGATCCGTTCGTAGCTGTGGTGACTGGTCCGGCGGACCACTCCATAGACTTCGTAGCCCTTGGCCAACAGGAACTCAGCGAGGTACGACCCATCCTGACCGGTGACCCCGGTAATTAGTGCCCGTGGCATGATTTCCCTTGTGCCAGTTGAGATCCGAGGCTAAATTTAATGGCTTGGTCAACAACTAGCATTACGAGTGGAGAGGTACTGATATGGCACGAGTTTGCGCGGTGTGCGCCAAGGGTCCCACGACTGGCAACCATGTCAGCCACGCCAACAACCGACGGAAGCGCCGCTGGATGCCCAACCTGCAAACGGTGAGAGTCCTGGTGGACGGCGCCCCCAAACGGATTCGAGTCTGCACCCGCTGCATCCGGAGTGAGAAGATCGTCAAAGCCGCCTAGCCCGCCTGGCCGGTTGGTCGCGGGCCGAAAAAAAGGGGACCCGAGGGTCCCCTTTTGCGTCGGCGGAATTGGCGCCGGGTCGATCATTCGGAAACAAGCTCAATTCGAGCCGTGTCGGCCCCGTCGCCGACGCGGTGGCCCATCTTGAGAATCCGGGTATAGCCACCCGGGCGGGCGGCAAACCGTGGTCCGAGCTCCGCGAACAGGCGTTTGAGGACCTCGCGGTCTTGGATCTTCCGTTCCGCCAGCCGGCGGGCATGGAGGTCGCCTCGCCGAGCCAAGGTGATCAATCGTTCCGCGAATGGCCGGAGTTCCTTCGCCTTGGCCGTCGTGGTGACGATCTTTTCGTGGAGGAAAAGGCTCGTTGCCATATTGCGGAGCATGGCTTCTTTGTGCTCCGACGTCCGGGACAGCTGGCGTCCCTTTGAACCGTGCTTCATTACCCGTTCCCTTCGGCGGCACCCATCGTCGGGGCCGCGCCGCTCTTGACGATTCGGTAGTCGCCGTCGACTTCCTCAAATCCCATCCCGAACCGCAACCCCTCGCGCTGGAGAAGGTCACCGATCTCGGCAACCGCTTTCTCTCCGACGTTTTTGACGTCAAGCAATTCCTTTTCGGCGTACTCGACCAAATCTTTGAGGGTCCGGATGTTCGAGTTCTTCAGGGAATTGAGGGTCCGGACCGTGAGGCCAAGGTCGTCGATCAAGCGCGACAACTTGGATCGAAGGCCGCCAACGACCGCCACGTGGTCGTGGCTGACCGCTCGCGCGGTCGGGACTCGGCCGAACTCCACAAAGTAGCGGAAATGCTCTTGGGCGAGCGCCGCCGCGTAAGCAATGGCATCCTCAGGGGTGATCGTCCCGTTGGTCTCGATCATGACCGCCAGGCGGTCGTAGTCGGTGCGCTGCCCGACCCGGGTTTCACTCACCGTGAAGTTCGCCCGCCGGACCGGATTGTAGATGGCATCGATCCGAACCAAATCAACCGGCATCGACCGATCGGACGGGTGCATTTCCGACTCGACGTAGCCGCGGCCTTTATTGACATACAAGTCGCAACTGATTTCCCGATCATCCTGCACCGTAAACAGCAAATGATCGGGATTGACGACCCGGACGTTGTTGTTGCCCTGAATGTCGCGCGCGTAGACGGGTCCCTTGCCCTCGCGCCGGATTCGGAGCACGGTCTCGTCGGTGGCTTCGTCGAGGACCAACGTCAGGGCTTTGAGCCGCTGGACGATCTGGTGGACGTCTTCGAGGACCCCTTGGACCGTTTGGTGCTCGTGGACGACGCCATCCATCCGAAAGCCCCATACCGCTGACCCGCGAAGCGAGGACAACAGCATCCGCCGGAGGGCGTTGCCGAGCGTGTGGCCGAAACCGCGCTCCAGGGGCTGGAGTCGGAACTCCGCAATGTTTGGGTTGTCCTCACGCTTGGTCATTTCGACCAAGTGCGGATGAACAAGACCGGTCAAATCAATCGACATAGTGGCCGACCTTACTTCGAGTAGAGCTCGACGATGAGCTGTTCGTTGGCGTTGACCGGGATCGCATCGCGAGTCGGCACCATGGTCATCCGGCCCGAGAACTTCTGGTGGTCGACGGCCAACCACGTGGGCGAGACACCGCGTGCCGCCATTTCCTGGGCGACCTTGACCGGCACCATCTCACAAGACCCGGGGGCCACCCGGACTTCCTGCCCCGGCTTGACGCGGAATGACGGGATGTCCACTCGGTGGCCGTCGACCTCAACGTGACCGTGGCAGACGAGCTGGCGCGACCCGCGACGGCTGGTGGCGAAGCCCATCCGATAGGCCACATTGTCGAGCCGCGACTCAAGGGCCACTAACAAATTGGTGCCCTTGACGCCGGGCTCATGAGACGCCCGCTCGAACGTGTTCCTGAATTGGCGCTCGGTCAGACCGTAGGTCCGCTTGACCTTCTGCTTTTCCCGGAGCTGCTTGGCATACTCGGACATTTTTCGTCCGCCGCCTTTGGCCCCCTGCGACTGGCCATGCTGGCCCGGCGCGTAGGACCGGCGGTCAACCGCGCACTTCTCAGTGAAGCAGCGAGTGCCCTTCAAAAACAACTTGGTTCCTTCGCGCCGACACAATCGGCAGGCTGGCCCAGCGTATCGTGACATGGATCAAACCCTGCGCTTCTTCGGAGGACGGCAGCCATTGTGCGGAATCGGGGTCACGTCCTTGATCGACGCCACCCGGAGGCCCGCCGAGGCCAGGGCCTGAATCGCTGATTCGCGACCGCTCCCCGGACCCTGGACCAGCACATGGACTCGGCGGACACCGAGATTCATCGCTTCGCGGCCAACACCCTCGGCCGCTACGGTTGCGGCGTAGGGCGTCGACTTCTTGGAGCCCTTAAAGCCGGCCTTGCCGCAGGTACCCCACGCCACCGCATTGCCGCGAGTGTCCGTGATCGTAATCAAAGTATTGTTGAAGGTGGCCGCGATGTGCGCGATCCCTTCGGACTCGACCATCTTCTTGCCACGCTTGGCGGCCTTGGAGGCCTTCGGTTCTGCGGTCGCCGGAACCGGCGTCGGAGTAGTTTCGGGAGCCGTCATAGCTTACTTCTTCGTCGCCTTCTTCTTGCCAGCGATGGCCCGACGCGGACCCTTCTTGGTCCGAGCGTTGGTGTGAGTCCGCTGCCCCCGAACCGGGAGCCCCTTCCGGTGGCGCGACCCACGATAGGAACCGATATCCATCAGTCGCTTGATGTTCATGGCGACTTCCGTCCGGAGCGAGCCCTCAACCCGAATGGTCCGCTCAATCATCTGACGAAGACGAGCCACATCGGCATCGGAGAGATCCCGAACCCGGGTATCAGGGCTGACACCAGTCCCACCGAGCAGCTTCTGGCTCGTGGCGAGACCGATACCGTAGATGTACGTGAGGGCGATCTCAACCCGCTTATCCCGCGGCAGGTCAACGCCTGAAATCCGTGCCATGTGGTTATCCCTGCCGCTGCTTGTGCTTGGGGTTCCGCTTGCAAATAATCCGGATCACTCCACGGCGGCGGACCACCTTGCAGTGCTCGCAGATCGGCTTAACGCTCGAACGTACCTTCATTGACTCTCTCGCAAACGCCAGGTTTAAGGGTAGCTTGCAAAGCTATCCCGCAGTTGAGGTTATTGCAAGGGACGGAGGGCTACCGTTTGGAGGCGGTGATCCATACCTCGGTCAGACGCCACGACACCCCGTCGAGTCGGGCACTGACCAAGATTTTCTGGCTCTGCTCCTGCTGGGTGCCTATGGCGACGAATCGGCGCCGGATCTCGATGTAACCATGGCCCGGGGCGACCACGGCTGCCCCAACCGTTACAAACCCAAGGTCGGCGGTTCGGCGGACCAACGAGGAGAGCGCGACCGCCGCGATTTCCCCCCGAACCGACACCGCAG
>JAYVJS010000682.1:0-8887 GCA_043769075.1 Gemmatimonadota bacterium
TCAGGACCAATCGGGCGCCCGACATGCCTAACGGGTGGCCCAGGGCAATGGCCCCGCCGTTGGGGTTGAGCCGGGGGTCGTCGGTCGCAATGCCCAATTCGGCGGTGCACGACAGGACCTGCGCCGCGAACGCCTCGTTGATCTCGATCAGATCCATTTGGTCGAGGGTCAAGCCGAGTCTGGCGAGCAACTTCCGGGTGGCATGCACCGGACCGATGCCCATGATCCGAGGCTCAACCCCGGCCACCGCCGTCCCGAGGATCCGAGCCCGTGGGGTAAGACCGCCGGCCTTAAGACCCGCCTCCGAGGCCAGCAACAGGGCGCAGGCGCCGTCGTTCAGGCCCGAGGCATTCCCCGCCGTGACCGAGCCCTTGCCGTCGGTCCGGAACGCCGGCTTGAGCTTGGCCAGCCCCGCCATGGTGGTATCGGGCCGGATAAACTCGTCGTGCTCGAATGTGGTCGGCTCCTTGCCCTTCCCGGCCGCCGGGATCGTCACCGGGACGATTTCTTTCGCAAACCGCCCCCTACCCCGGGCCGCCGCCGCCTTCACCTGTGAGTGATGGGCAAACCGGTCTTGATCCTCCCGGCTGATCGCGTGCGTTTCGAGCAGGTTCTCGGCCGTCTGCCCCATCGGATCGACCCCATACTTCTCTTTCATCTTGGGATTGACGAACCGCCACCCCAAACTGGTATCGAACATCTCGATGTCCCGGGCAAAGGCCGTCTTGGCTTTACCCAACACAAACGGCGCCCGGGTCATCTGCTCCACCCCGCCCGCGATGTAGAGGTCGCCGTCCCCGGTCATGATGGCCCTGGCCGCGTTCGACACCGCCGCGAGGCCCGACGCGCACAACCGGTTCACCGTCTCCCCCGGAACGGACGCAGGCAACCCGGCCAACAACCCAGCCATTCGAGCGACATTCCGGTTGTCCTCCCCCGCCTGATTCGCACACCCAAGAATCAGATCCGCCACCAGCCCCAAGTCGAGTGCCGAGTGCCGAGCGCCGAGCGCCGAGACAACTCCCGCGGCAAGGTCATCGGCCCGGACGTTCGCGAGAGTTCCACCAAGACTTCCAATCGGCGTTCGGACGCCGTCGACAATATACGGAGTATGCATAGTGGTGCTAATTTACACGCCTATCTCCGGAGGTGCGATGAGCGACCAGGCAGTCCTTTTCGAACGACGCGACGACGTGGCCCGAGTGACCCTCAACCGGCCGGACGTCCTCAACAGCTTCAATGATGCGATGTTCGAGCGTCTTCATGCCATCCTGGCCGAGATCAAGGCCGATCGGACCATTCGGGCCGTCTACCTGACCGGGGCCGGACGGGGCTTTTGTGCCGGCCAGGACATCACCGGTTCAACACCGATCGGTGATTTTGGGGCCCACCTCGAGGCCACCTGGAACCCCGTCGCCCGGTTGATCCGCCAGCTCGATGTTCCAGTCGTAGCCGCCGTCAACGGGGTGGCAGCCGGTGCCGGAGCGAACTTGGCCCTAACCTGCGATTTCGTCCTGGCGGCCGAAGAAGCCTCGTTCATCCAAGCGTTCATCAACATTGGCCTGGTGCCTGATACCGGCGGGTCCTGGTCGCTGCCGCACTTGGTTGGCCGAGCCCGGGCCACGGCGGCGTTGATGTTAGGCGAGAAGATCCCAGCCAAACAGGCCGCCGAGTGGGGCATGATCCTCAAGGCCATCCCCTTGGCCTCGCTCGAAACCGAAGCCTGGGCCTTGGCCGTCCGCCTGGCAGCGATGCCGACGATGGCCCTTGGGTTGACCAAGCGGTTGATCAACGCGGCCGGCACCAACACCTTCGAACAGCAGCTGGCGATGGAGGCCGAATTGCAGACCGTTGCCGGGAAAAGCCACGATCATCCCGAGGGCATCGCGGCCTTCAAGGACAAGCGAAAGCCGAGTTTTCGTGGCCGCTAGCCGAGTTGCGATCATCGGCGCCGGCACCATGGGCAGCGGCATTGCCCAGGTCGCGGCAGCCGCGGGCCATCCGGTGATCTTGGCCGATCCCTTCACTGGCGCCGTCGGCCGGGCCCGGGAAGGGCACGTCAAAGCCTTGGCCCGAGAGGTCGAAAAGGGTCGGCTGACCGAAGCCACCGCTCAGGAATTGCTCGGCCGGCTGACGTATCTCACCCCGGCCGCCGGCGATTTCTCCGCGCTGGCGGGATCGGACCTGGTGATCGAAGCCATCGTTGAAGATCTGGCCGTGAAGAAGGCAACCTTCAAGGGACTCGAAGCCGCGGTTGGCTCCGACGCGGTTCTGGCCACCAACACCTCCTCGCTTTCCGTCACCGCCGTGGCCGCGGCCTGTGCAAAACCGGAGCGAGTCATCGGAATCCACTTCTTCAACCCGGCCCCGGTGCTCCCGCTAGTTGAGATCATTCCGGGCGTGGCCACCGACCCCCACGTGACGAGCGAGGCCCGGGCGCTGATCGAGGCCTGGGGCAAGGTCACGGTCATCGCCTCAGATACGCCGGGCTTCATCGTCAACCGGATTGCCCGGCCGTTCTATAGCGAGGCGCTCCGGATCTACGAGGAAGGGATCGCCGATCGGGCCACGATCGACTGGGCCATGCGCGAGGCCGGGGGCTTCAAGATGGGCCCCTTCGAATTGATGGACCTGATCGGCAACGACATCAACTACGCCGTGTCGCAGTCGGTGTTCGAGGCCTTCGGGTTCGATCCGCGGTACCGTCCCTTCCTGACCCAGCGGCGGCTGGTCGAGGGCGGTTTGCTCGGCCGAAAAACCGGCCGCGGCCACTTCGACTATCGTCCGGGCGCGGCCAATCCCGAGCCGACAAAGAACCCCGATCTGGCCATCGAAATCTTCCCTCGGATTCTGGCCGTGCTGATCAATTCGGCGGTCGATGCGCTGTTTTGGCGAGTGGCCACTCGAGATGACATCGACCTCGCGATGACCAAGGGCGTCAATTATCCCAAAGGACTCCTCCGGTGGGCCGACGACATCGGGCCGGCCCACATTCTGGAGCGACTCGATCAGCTCCACACGGCGTACGGCGAGGATCGGTACCGAGCCAGCCCCTTGCTTCGAAGAACGGTCGCCGCCGGCACAGGCTTCTACCAATGACGGAATTGAGCGCCCAAGAAACGGCCGAGCGGGTGGTGACCTTGATGACGCGAACTGACGCCTACAGCCAATGGCTCGGTCTCGAGATCATCGAAGTTGCGCCGGCCAAGGCGGTGATCCGGATGACGGTCCGCCCGGAAATGTGCAACGGGTTCGGGGTCTGTCACGGCGGTGTCTCCTTTGGGTTCGCTGATAGCGCGTTCGCGTTTGCCTGTAACACCCAGGGGAATCTGGCCGTCAGTATCGACAACAGCATGACGTACCCGGCCCCAATCCGCCCCGGCGAAGTGATTACCGCGACGGCCGTCGAGGCCTCCCGGAGCAACCGGATTCTCTACTACCATGTCCACGTCACCAAGGCCGACGGCACGGTCGTGGGCCTCTTTCGGGGCACCGCCTACCGGACCGAAAAGCCGCATCAACTTTGATTGGCTACTCCATGACGCAACCGATTGACTGGAAGCGGGTCTATCACCTGTCCCTGGTGTCCCGGCTACTCGACGACACCGAGGAAACGAAACTGGTCCCCGAGAAGAAGGTGGCCTATCAGTTCACCGCCCGAGGCCACGACGTGCCTCAGGTCATTCTCGGCCAGCTCCTGACCCATCCGCACGACGCGGTGAGCGCCTACTACCGGTCGCGGCCCTTGCTGTTGACGTTAGGCCTTTCCATTCCCGACGCCTTTGCCGGCCCGATGGGCAAGTCGGGCGGCTTCAGCGACGGTCGCGATATCGGCGTGGTTTGCAACCTGCCGAACCGGCCAGGGCCAGTGGTCCTGCCGATGTCGGGTGACGTTGGATCGCAATACACGCCGTGCGCCGGCTGGGCCCAGGCCATTACCTATCATCGGGATGTGCTGGGCGACCAGAGCTACCAAGGCGCCATCGGCTGTGTCCTCGGCGGCGATGCCAGTGTGGCCACCAACGGGTTCTGGGCCGCCCTCACCATGGCCACCACGCTTAAGCTTCCGATGCTCTTCTACATCGAGGACAACGGCTACGGGATCTCGGTTCCCTCACAGCTCCAGACGCCGGGCGCCAACATCGCCGACAATCTGGCGTCGTTCAAGAACCTCCGACTTTCCCAAGGCGACGGCACCGATCCGGCCGAGGCATCGAAGCTGTTTGCGGAGGCCGTAGGGTACGTGCGGGCTGGGAACGGGGCGGCTTTGGTTCGCCTAACAGTGCCGCGGCTGTCGGGACATTCCGGCCAGGATACCCAGGCCTACAAGCCCGCTGACTTGATCGACCGAGAGCGGGCCAATGACCCGCTGCCGAAGCTCCGGGCCTTTCTCGCGGCCGGGATCCTCTCCGAGGCCGAATTGGTCGCCATCGAAGCCAACGCCCGCCAGGACGTTGAAGCCGGACTGGCAACCGCTTTGGCTCGGCCCGAGCCAAGCCTCACGACCATCACCAAGCACCGATTCGAGGACGAAGTGGCCGAGCGAGGCGGACTGGCCCCGGCGGGCCATCGGTTTCCAGTCGGCAGCGAGGTGCCGGCCCCCGACGGCCCTCGGATCAACCTCCTGACCGCCGTCCGCCGGGCGCTCGACTCGGAGCTCCGGTCCAATCCAAAAGCCCTGCTGTTCGGCGAAGACGTCGGACCCAAGGGCGGAGTCCACGCCGCCACGTTAGGTCTCCAGGATTCCTTTGGCGACAAGCGAGTGTTCGACACCAGCCTGTCCGAAGAGGGCATCATTGGGCGCGCGGTCGGCATGGCATTGGCCGGCCTGATGCCGATTGCCGAGATCCAGTTCCGCAAGTACGCCGACCCGGCCACGGAGCAACTCAACAACTGCGGCACCATCCGGTGGCGGACCAACAACCGGTGGGCCGCGCCGATCGTGGTCCGGATGCCGGGCGGATACGCCCCCAAGTGCGGCGACCCGTGGCACAGCGTCTGTGGCGAGGTGTTGTGGGCCCACGCCGTCGGCTGGCAGGTGGCCATCCCTTCGAATGCGGAAGACGCCGTCGGGTTGATCCGGACCGCGATGCGGAGCAACAACCCCACCATCTTCTTCGAACACCGGGCCCTACTCGACGGAACCTGGGCCCGGCGCCCCTACCCGGGCGACCAATTCGTGGTCCCCTTCGGCAAGGCCCGCACCATCCTCGAGGGAGACAAACTGACCTGCGTGACGTGGGGCGCCATGGTGGAGCGGTGTGAGGCCGCCGCCAAAAAAGCCGGCGCGTCCGTCCATGTCCTCGACCTCCGAACCATCGCACCGTGGGACAAGGCGGCGGTGCTCGCCTCGATCAAACGCACCCGGCGGTGCCTGATCGTTCACGAAGACACGTTGACCGCCGGGTTCGGCGCCGAGGTCAGTGCCACCGTGGCCGAAGAGGCGTTCTTGTCGCTCGACGCGCCAATCAAGCGGTTGGCGATTCCGGACGTACCGACGCCCTACAACGTGGCCTTGATGAACGCGGTGCTGCCCCAGGTCGACGATATCGCCGCCACCATGACGGAACTGATCGAGTTCTAGTCGGCCCGCAGCGTCTCGGCCGGATCCGCCCGCGCGGCCCGCCGGGCCGGCAGGATTGCGCCGATCGCCGCGGCGGCGATCATCACGGCGGCGGCGCCACCGCGCACCAGCGGGTCCCGGGGAGAGGTCTGAAAGAGGAAGTTCCCAACCCAGCTTCCAGCCAGGAGAGCCACCACCAGGCCCAGCGCCAAGGCCGCACCGACCGTTCGGAGCCCCTGGCCGACAACCAGGCCGACGATGGTACCGGCGTCGGCCCCCAGAGCGGACCGGATCCCAAACTCTTTCCGGCGCTCGGTCACCTCATACCCGAGGACGCTATACAATCCAACCAGAACGATCGCGAGGGCCACCAGCCCCATGACCGCAAACATGGCCGCGCCGAGCCGCCAGGGACGATAGAGGTCATCCATTTGGGTTGTGAGCGACTGGACGTCGGCCACCGGCAAGTCGGCCGCCAAGCCCTGGATCGTCGTCCGGAGCGAGGGCGCCAGGGCCACCGGATCGCCGGCGGCTTTGACCAACAGGGTTCGGTCCCGGGTCAGATGGGCACTCTGCCCGAGCGGGACGTAGAAGGCTTGAGTCGGCTCCAGCGTTAGGCTTTCGCTTTCGGCGTCGCGCACGACCCCGATGATCTCCCGGCAATCCTTGACCGTAGCCCCGACCACGAAGCATTTCCCGACCGGGTCCTCACCGGGCCAGAAGCCCCGGGCAAGGGTCTCGTTCACGATCACCACGGATGGCGCACCGAGTCGGTCGGCCGGCGTGAAGGCCCGGCCTCGTTGGAGTTGAATCCCCATTGTGGTGAAATACTCCGGAGTAATCGCCGAAAAATAGGGGCCCCCGGTGGCCGCCCGCGGCACTGAGTCCCGGCCGGGCACTGCGACTTCGGTCGCGGACCGCGACTCGAACGGGTTGGCCGATGCGAGGCTAATGGAACCGACTCCCGGAAGGGACCGGAGCCGTTGATAGGCCTCGTCGTAGAACGCGAGCTGCTGGTCCTTCGAGTACCCCGCTTCGCGGAGGTCGATGCCGGCCACCAAAACGCCCTCAGGACGAAACCCGAGGTCGACCGACGCCACCTTGAGAAAGCTGGCGACGAACAGCCCAGCGCCAATCAAGGTCAACACGGACAGGGTGCCCTGCATCAGCAGCAAGCCGCGACGGAGGCGAAGGGTCGGGCGGCTCCCACTGGCCTGACCGCTCGAGCCACTCTTGAGTTCGGCGGCAAGGTCCGGCTTACTCATCCGGAGGGCCGGCACCAAGCCGATCAAGCCGGCGGTCACTAGGGTGACTACCACCGTCAGTAACAGCAACCGGCCGTCGACCGGCGGTTCGACAAAATCGATGTTGGCGAAGAACCAACGGCGAACCAGCAGCCCGGCTCCATAGGCCAAGGCAATGCCGCCGGCTGCGCCAAGACCCGCCAGCGCCAGGCTCTCGCCGAGCAGAGTCCTGATCAGCCGGCCCCGGCCGATGCCTAACGCTAACCGGACGGCGATTTCACGGCGCCGAGCCAGGCCGCGGGCCAAGAGCAAATTGGCCACGTTGGCGCAGGTTATCACCAACAGCAGAGCCGATACCGCCGCCAGTAACACCGCCACCATCGGCTCTTTACCCGGGTTGGCTCCCCGCGCGGCAATGATCGAGCGAAAGGCGACAGCACCGCGACGGTTCTTTCGGCCGGGATCTTCCGCGGTAGCCGCCCGATACAGCGCCGTGGCCTCGGCACCCGCCTCGGCGGCTGTGACCCCGGGTGCCAGGCGAGCCACGATCCGGACCCAGCTCCAGTTCCAGGTATTGCGCCAACCACTGCTGGGCCCGGCCAGCATCGTCCCTCCGGTATGGAGCGGCAGCCACACGTCGACGGCATCGAGGTTGACACCGTTGAAGTGGCGCGGGGTCACGCCGATGATGGCGGCGCGAACGCTGCCGAGCCAGATCTCCTGGCCAATCACATCGGCCCGCCGCCGGAACTCGCGCTCCCACATCCGATAGCTGATGACCGCGACTTGAGCCGAGCCGTCGATTGGGTCCTCCGATGAGGCAAAGAACCGCCCCACCTCTGGCATGACCCCGAGAAGCCCGAAGAAATTGGGGGTCACCGCTTGAAACGAGACCGCCCGCGCCCCGGGTCCTCGACCCAGACTGGCGGTCCCGCCCGAGAACCCGGCAACCCCCGACACCCGCTTCGCTTGGCGGGTGAGGAGGTCGAGTTCGTTCCAGGTCACGCCGCTGCTGGTGTAGCTCCCGTAGCCATCGGACGTTTGGGTCAGGGTGTACCGGACCACCCGGTCCGGATCGACGACGCCAGCCGGCGGCTTGAACAGCAACCGGTCGACCAGTCCGAGCATGGTCGCGTTCATCCCGATGCCCAACGTCAGCGTCAAGGTCACGCCCGCGGTGAACGCCGGGGCTTTCCCGAGGCCGCGGAGCAGCTGCCGGACGTCGGTGCGCCAGTCCGCGAACCACCCGGTTCGAGCCCGCCGACGAGTGGTGTCTGAGTCGAGCGCCACGAGGGCCTCCTGGTATTGATGGGAATCTCCGAACCGCCGGTGCGCCTCGGCCAACGCCGCCTCGGCAGACCAACCCCGGGCGATCAACTCGGCTCGAGTCATCTCGAGGTGGAACTGGACTTCCTCGGTCACCGCCGCCCGCCCTTGAAATGGCCGGGTCACCAGGTAGAACCACCGGAGGAGCCCCGGAATCGGCGCCACGGTCAGGTCCGAGCCTCGAGCACCAGGAACACCGCTTCGGCGTAACGAGACCAGCGGGTCCTGGCGTCCCTGAGCTCCCGGCGCCCGTGTTCGGTCAACTGGTAATACTTGGCCTTGCGGTTGTGATCGGTGAGGCCCCACTCGGCGTCGAGCCACCCCCGTTGTTCCATCCGGTGGAGGGCGGTGTAGAGAGCGCCTTCTTCAATGTTGAGGCCGTCGCGGGTGGTCTCCCGGATCCAGGAGGCCACCGCATAGCCATGCCGGGGGCCCCAGGTGAGGGCCTTGAGCACCAGCGTATCGAGCGTGCCTTGGAGGAGATCGAGCGGTGACTGGCCCACGGGAGTCCTTATCCAGTTATACCTGAACATATCAGGTATAACGTTCCGACACCAGCCTTTTCGGCGAGTTACCACTCGAAGCTGGATATGTTGACAAATCTAAAGTATAAACTTAGAATTGTCACATGCGATCCGTGCAGCGATTTCTCGGCAAGGCCCTCGCCGTTGCCGCCCGCCAGTTCCCAGTCGTCGTCCTGACGGGGCCTCGCCGGGTCGGGAAGACGTTCCTCTTTCGCCAAGTGTTCCCGAAC
>JAYVJS010000683.1:0-6381 GCA_043769075.1 Gemmatimonadota bacterium
GATAGTAGTAACCCTTTTCCGCCTCCGGATCGGGCCGGATCACCCGGCTCTGGAGCGCAGCGGCCTCCCGGATATAGTCGTCGAGCTCCGACGCCCCAAGCCCGATCACCGTCAAGTCTTTGGTTCGCCCGTTGAGATTGAGGCCGTCGATATTCACGTTCGCCAGCGTCTTCGCCAACGGGTAGAGCGGCGTCACTGAGTAGTATTGCGATCCTAACAGGCCCTGCTCCTCGGCGGTCACGGCCAGGAACAGGATCGAACGTTTCGGCGGCTTCGGAAGCGCCTTGAACGCCCGGGCCAACTGCAGCAGCCCCGCGGTGCCCGACGCATTGTCGAGAGCACCGTTGTAGATCGAATCGCCATCGATCTTGTCGCCGATCCCGAAATGATCCCAATGCGCGGTGTAGACGATGTACTCATCCTTGACGGTGGGATCGCTGCCGGTGATCTTGGCCACGACGTTTCGCGAGTCAACGGTCCTGAGCCCATTCCTAATCGTCATCGAGGCTGCTATGCCCAGCGGGACGGGGGCGAAGTCCCGGGTCGCGGCTTTGGCCCGCAACCCATCGAAGTCCTGCCCCGCCATCTTAAACAGGGCTTTCGCTTGGTCGAGGGTAATCCACCCCTCGATCGGGGCCCGGCCCATGTTCTTGTCGGCGGTTACCAGATCGAATTGCTCACCCGTCTTACCCTGCACGACGGCAAAAGGATACCCGGCCGGTCCGGTCTCGTGAACGATCAGGACCGCCGCCGCCTTGTGCTTGATACCCTGCTCGTATTTGTACGTCCACCGGCCGTAGTAGGTCATGGCCTTTCCGCCAAACTGGCTTGAATCGGCCAGCGGCGGATCGTTCACCAGCATCACCAGTGTCTTACCGGCGCCATCGAGCCCCTTGTAGTCATCCCACTCGAACTCGGGAGCCTGAACGCCGTATCCGACGAACACCATCTCCGAGTTCGCGATCGAAGCCGCATCGGCCATGTGCTTGGTCCAGGCGACGACATCAGTCTTGAAGGCCAGCACCCGCTTGGTGGCGCCCTTGGTCACCACCAGCGAAGGCGTCGGTTTCGGAGTGATTCCGACCAGGGGCACTTTCTGGACATAGGTTCCATCGGGATTTCCGGGCTCGAGACCGATGGCCTTGAACTGCTGTTCCAGGTACGCCACCGTCCGGTCTTCGCCCAACGTCCCCGGCAGGCGGCCCAGGAAGGAGTCCGACGCTAGCACCGCGATCTGGTCGAGCAGCGGCTGCTCCGTGAGCACGGCCGACGCTTTCTCCGGCAGCACCGGCCGGGCGGCCATGGTCTTGGCCTCTGAGCTTGGGTCGGGCTTGGCGCAGCCCCAAACCGCGGCGCCTATGGCCAGTAGCGCGATCGTCTTCGTCATCCGAGTCAACCCCGTAGTCAAAGGAACAGAAACAACCGAGGCCGGCACACCTGCACCGGCCTCGGAAGGCTATCGTCGAACCGGGCTCAAGGCCCGAAGCCGGGAGGTGCCTTTTCCTCGCCCGGAGCGGAGAGCACTTTCTTGAAGCACCAGAACGTCCCCACCCACACCAAGGCGAGGGACACCGTCATCGTGATCCAGCCACCGATTGTCATGGGTCAGCTCCTCGTCAGGCCGCGGGTTTGTTGTCGTCGATATCGAGACCCTGGGCACGCCACCGGGTCTCGCCCATCTTCACTACCACCAGCAGGAACACCAGCGTCGCCAGGATGACCATCACCCCGACCCGCGACCCCGTCGTCGCCCAGGCCGCCGTGACCCAGGTCCCGAGGTTCTGGAAGCAGAACGCCACGAACACGATGATCAGGTACGTCGGCGCGACGTATTTCATAATGAACTTGAAGACCGGCGGAATCTGAATCGCCGCGCCACTGTGAATTTCCTTCCAGCCTCGCTCGATCCCGAAGACCCACGCAAAGTAGATGATCTGGACCGCGGCCATCACAAAGATCAGCAAGGTGCCGATCCAGTCGTCGAGCGTGTGCCAGAAAGAACCGTCCTGGGTGAACCACAGGGTGAACACCGCGCCGATCGTGCCGAGGGCGGCGATGAGGGTCGTCGCCTTACCATGACTCCAGCCCAAGGCTTCCTTGATCAACGCGACAGCCGGCTGGTACATCGAGAGGGAACTGGTGATCGCAGCCAGGAACAGCATGAAGAACCAGAGCGCCCCGACAATGTTCTCGAACGCGCCCATGTGTGCGAAGACGACCGGCAAGGTGGCAAACCCGAGACTGAAGGAGCCGTTGGCCACCGCCGCCGTCGTGCCCGAAAGGCCGAGGAAAACAAATGCCGACGTGAGGGTAATCATCCCGCCGAACCCAACCTCGAATAGTTCATTCGTGGCATTCGCCGTCAACCCCGAGAGCGCAACGTCATCTTTCGGCTTCATGTACGACGAGTAATTGATGATCACGCCGAAGCCGACCGACAAGCTGAAGAAAATCTGTCCGGCCGCCGCCAGCCAGGTCTGGGCGTTGCCGAGCTTGGAGTAGTCGGGGTTCCACATGTAACCCAACCCGTTAATGACGCTTTGCTCCGGATGGGTGGGATCAGGGGTCCCCAAGGTGAGCACCCGAATCAACACAATCAACGCACACACGGCCATGGCCGGCATCGCATACGAACAAAACTTCTCGATCCCCTTCGACAGACCTCGGAACACGAAATAGAGGTTGACCGCGAAGACGATGACCCAGGAAATGATCGTGAACTTGGAATCGCCGGTGAATAGGAGACCGTCCTGCGACGCCCCAGTGAAGCTGTTGTAGAAGGACGCGGCCGCCGCGGTCTGGTCGGCAATAGGGGCACCCGCGGGTACCCCAACACCACCGGTCAAATACTTGAGGAAGTAACCGAAGGTCCACGTCTCAAGAAAGATGTAGTAGAACGACACCGCGAGCGGGATCAGAACTCCGACCACGCCAAGGTATCGACCCATGCTGCCCTTGGCGAACAACCCCATGATTGCCGGCGCAGAATGGAAGCCCTTCTTACCGCCGTACCGGCCCATGGCCCACTCGGCCCAGCCAATCGGAATGCCCAGAAAAAACAGGGCGCAAAAGTAGGGAATCAGGAAGGCACCGCCACCGTTGGCGGCGGCCTGGCCGGGAAAGCGCAAGAAGTTGCCCAGGCCCACCGCCGAACCGGCGACGGCCAGAATCACTCCAAGACGACTGCCCCACTGCTCTTTGTGCTCAGAGGCCATGAACGAGTCCGTGAACAAGAGGGTTCGGTACTGAAGGCGGGAGGGACACCTAACAACCTACGGCGCATTGCCGGTCCCGTCAACGTATCTTCTTAAAGTGACCGCTTCGACCTATCAGCGAATCTACGCCTGGGTCCGGAAGATCCCCCGGGGTAAGGTGGCCACCTACGGCCAGGTCGCCCGCCTGGCCCGGTTGCCGGGCCGGGCTCGGCAGGTGGGCTACGCCATGCACGCGCTGCCGGACGGCACCACCGTCCCCTGGCACCGCGTCATCAACGCCCGGGGCGAGGTCAGCCTCCGGAGCACCCCCGGAGCCGAGCTGACCCAACGTGTCCTACTCGAGCACGAGGGGATCCGGTTCACCGCCCGCGCCCGGATCGACCTAGTCCGCTACCGATGGAAACCATGAAATTCGATCGCTTCAGTGTGGTGACATTTGATTGCTACGGAACCCTGATCGACTGGGAAACCGGGATTCTTGACGCGATCCAGGGCGTCATCACACCACGGGGCATCACCCGGCCCGACGCCGAGCTTTTAGCTCTGTTCGGCGAACTGGAGTCCCCGATTCAGTTTGGGACCTTCCGTCGCTACCGGGAGGTCCTCGATTTGACGATGGGGGAGCTTTGCCGGCGGCTCGGCTTCGCCCCCACCATTACCGAGCTCACCGCCATTTCGCGAAGCCTGCCGGAGTGGCGGCCGTTCCCCGATACGGTCGCCGCGCTCAAGACGCTGGCCACCCGCTACCAGTTGGGCGTGATCTCCAACGTCGACGATGATCTGTTTGAGGGCTCGGCCCGACAACTCGGAGTGAAGTTCGACTGGGTCGTGACGGCCCAACAGGTGCGGAGCTACAAGCCCTCACTCAACAATTTCCGCCATGCCTTGCAAGAAATCGGGAAACCCTGGGACCAGGTGCTCCACTGCGCCCAAAGCCTATTTCATGACGTTGGGCCGGCAAAGTCCCTCGGACTCGCAACAGTCTGGGTCAATCGCCGAGCTGGAAAACCGGGGGCCGGCGCCACGCCGCCGTCGACCGCCAAGCCCGACCTCGTCGTTGACGATATGGCGACGCTGGCCCGCCTGGCTGCCGCCGACTAGACCTTCTTGGCCCGGGACCAGTTGTAGATCATCAACAGCAACACCGCGCCGACGACCGAGCCGACGAAGCCGACCGGACTCCCCATCCCGAGTAGCCGCGCCAAGAACGAACCGAACCACGACCCCGCGATGCCCAGAACCGTCGTCATGATGAACCCGCCGCCCTCGCGGCCCGGGATGATAAACTTGGCCACGAGGCCGATGACAAAGCCGATGACCAACGTCCAGATCAAGCCCATACCCACCTCCAGAAAAGGAACTCGAAGCTCGGGATCATACGGCCCGCCGCCCGGTTTGTGTCAACTTCGATCGAGCGGATACATTGGATCATGACCTACCTCCTCACTGCACTGCTTGTGGCATCCCAGCCGGCCCAACCGGCTCCTGCTCTTCGCCTCTGGTACCGGCAACCCGCCGAAAACTGGAACCAGGCGCTTCCGGTCGGAAACGGCCGGCTCGGCGCGATGGTTTTTGGCCGCACCGCCAATGAGACCATCCAGCTCAACGAGGAAACCGTCTGGTCGGGCGGCCCCTACGACCCGGTCGTCCCCGGAGCCTATCGCGCTCTCCCCGAGATCCGACGGCTTCTCTTTGCCGGTGACCAGGCCGCCGCTCATGACCTCTTCGGCCGGACCATGATGGGCCGCCCCTACGAGCAGATGAAGTACCAACCGCTTGGAAATCTGCGCCTGATCTTCCCGGGCCACGACCAGGTCACCGACTACCGCCGAGACCTCGACCTCGACCGCGCCCTCGCTCGGGTCACCTACACGGTCAACGGAACCCGGTTCGTCCGCGAAGTGTTTTCGAGTACCCCCGATCAAGTCATCGTCGTCCGGATCTCAGCCGATCGGCCCGGCGCCGTGTCGTTCACCGCCACGATCGAAGGGGCCCGAAACCAAACCCATTCGAACTACGGAACGGACTACTTCTATTTGGATGGAGTCGCGCCTCACACTCTTCGGTTGACCGGCAAGAGTTCCGACTATCTCGGGATCGAAGGGAAACTCCGTTACCAGGCGGACCTGGTGGCCCGCCCCGAAGGCGGCACCATGACGGTCGGCCGCCGGACCCTCACCGTCGATCGGGCCGATGCCGTCACCCTGGTCCTCGCCGCCGCCACCAATTTCGTCAACTATCACGACGTCAGCGGCGATCCAGCGGCCCAGGTGGCCAAGGCCATCGAGCCGGTCGCGAAGCGGACCTACCAGCAAATCAAGCAATCACACGAGGCCGAGCATCAAGGCTGGTTTCGGCGGGTCAGCCTGCAGCTGGGCGCGGGGTCCGAGGCCGACACCCTGCCCACCGATCTCCGAATCAAGAGGTTTGCCGCCGCACCGGACCCCGGCTTGGCCGCCCTCTACTACCAGTTCGGCCGCTACCTCCTCATCGCCAGCTCGAGACCCGGTACCGAACCAGCCAACCTGCAAGGAATTTGGAACGACAACTCAAACCCATGGTGGGACTCGAAGTACACCATCAACATTAACCTGCCGATGAACTACTGGTCGGCCGAGAGCGGCAACTTGGCTGAGCTGGTCGGGCCACTCGAGCAATTGGTCAAGGACCTGGCCGAGGCGGGAACCCGGACCGCCAAAGAGCATTGGGCCGCCCGAGGCTGGGTCGTCCACCAGAACACCGACCTGTGGCGATCGACGACGCCCATGGACGGCCCGTCGTGGGGCGCGTGGCCGGTCGGCGGGGCGTGGCTGATAACCAACCTCTACGAGCGGTACCGATTCTCCAACGACTCAACCGATCTCGCCCGGATCTACCCGCTGCTGCGCGACCAAACCAGGTTCTTGCTGGATATTCTGGTCCCTGAACCGAAGCACGGTTGGCTGGTGACTGCTCCCTCCAACTCGCCGGAGAACTTTCCGAAGTCTCCTGGCAACGGGGTGTTTTTCGATGAAGTGAGCGGCGCCGAGCTGACGGCCCGCACGATGGCCGCCGGCCCGACGATGGACAACCAGATCATCCGGGAAGTGTTCGCGATGTTCGACGAGGCGGCCACTCGACTCACGCTCGACTCGGCCCAAGTGGCCGAGGTTCGGGCCGCTCGCCC
>JAYVJS010000684.1:0-4575 GCA_043769075.1 Gemmatimonadota bacterium
AGCGAAAGAAACGCATCCAGTCTTGAGTGAAAGTGGAGGAGCGGGAAGGCGCGAGCAATACAACTAATGGCAAGTTCTTGCCGATTCTATCGATGCCGCCAGTCAGGCGGGCGCTTGCCCAGAAAGGCGTCAATACCTTCGGCCGCATCGGCAAAGCCCATGTTCGTGGCCATGGCCCCACCGGTCAGGCCATAGGCGGCATCGAGTCCCCCATCGATTTGCTGGTAAAACACCCGTTTACCCAACGCGATCGTCGCGGCACTCCGGGCCACGATGATATCGGTGAACTTCGCGATTTCGGCATCGAGGTCGGCGATGGGAACGACCCGATTGACCAGGCCCCAAGCCAGGGCGGTGGCCGCATCGATCGGCTGGCCCGTCAACAGCAATTCCATGGCGCGCTTGCGGGACACGTTCCGGCCGACCCCAACCGCCGGCGTCGAGCAGAAGATCCCGACGTTGACGCCCGGCAAGGCAAATGTGGCCGTGTCGGCCGCCACCGCGAGGTCGCACATCGACACCAGCTGACACCCCGCGGCGGTGGCGATGCCGTGGACTCGGGCAATGATCGGCTGAGGCATCTGGGTCAGAGCCACCATCAACCGGCTACAACTGTCGAACAACCGATTCTGCCAGCCGCCGTCTTCGGCGTTGGCTCGCATTTCCTTGAGGTCGTGGCCGGCCGAGAATCCCCGCCCCTCCGCGCCAAGCACGATGACCCTGGCATCGCTCGCTCTGGCCCAGGCCAGTTCGGCCTGGAGGGCCGCAATCATCGCCGCGGAGAGCGGGTTGAACCGATCGCCCCGGTTGAGGGTCAGGTGCAACACCGACCCTCGGAGTTCCCGAAGGACCAATGGCGTGTCGGTGGCGGTTGCGGTCATCGATAACTCCGGCGCTACGAGGGGGTCATTCAATCGCCGAGGCCGATTTGGCCTGCTGACGGAGGACGAACTTCTGGATCTTCCCGGTGGACGTCTTGGGCAACTGGCCGAACACGACCGTCTTCGGAATCTTGTAATGGGCCAGCCGGTCCCGGCAATGGGCAATCAACTCGGCCTCGGTGACCGACGCGCCCGGCTTGAGTTCGACGAACGCCCGCGGGGTCTCACCCCATTTGGGGTCGGGCGCGGCCACCACCGCCGCCGCGAACACGGCCGGATGGTGGTAGAGGGCATCCTCCACCTCGATCGAGGAGATGTTCTCGCCACCGGAGATAATGATGTCCTTGCCACGGTCTTTGATCTTGATGTAGCCGTCCGGGTGCTTGACCGCCAAATCGCCCGAGTGGAACCACCCGCCTTGGAGCGCATCGGCGGTGGCGGTCGGGTTCTTGAGATACCCCTTCATCGTGATGTTGCCCCGAAACATGATCTCGCCGATGGTTTCGCCGTCGCGAGGCACCGGTTGCATGGTGGCCGGGTCGAGCACGTCGACTTCGTCCACAAGCGGAAAGCGGACACCCTGCCTGCCGTTTAACGCGGCCCGGCCCTTCACATCGAGCTCGCCCCAGGCCGCCTGCTTGGCGCAAACGGTGGCCGGCCCGTACACCTCGGTCAGGCCGTACACATGGGTCAGCTCGACGCCCCGGCGTTCCATCGCCTCGAGGGTGGCAATCGGCGGGGCCGCTCCCGCGATGAACGCATGGAGAGGCTGCTCGATGCCGGCCCACAATTCGTCCGGAGCGCCCAGCATCAGATTGTGCACGACCGGCGCCCCGGAGTAGTGCGTCACCCGATGGACCTTGATCAGGTTGAACACCGCCTCGACTTCGACCTTCCGAAGGCAGACGTTCGTCCCCGCCACGGCCGCGATGGCCCACGGGAAGCACCACCCGTTGCAGTGGTACATCGGCACGGTCCATAGATAGACGGGATGACGGGCCATGCCTGAGACCATGACCTCGTTGATCGCGTTGAGGTAGGCCCCCCGGTGGTGATAGACGACCCCCTTGGGATTCCCGGTCGTGCCGGACGTGTAGTTGAGAGAAATCGCGTCCCACTCGTCGGCCGGCGGCGACCAGGCGAACTCCGGGTCACCCCCAGCCACAAAGGCCTCATACTCGAACTCGCCCAGCCGGTCTCCCGCGCCGTGGTACTCAGGGTCAAGCACGTCGACGACCAGAGGCTTGGCGGTACATTCGCCTAACGCGGCCCGGACGGTCTCACTGAACTCCCGGTCCGTGATCAGCACCTTGGCTTCGCCGTGATCGAGCATGAAGGCGATGGTCGGTGCGTCGAGCCGAACGTTGATCGTGTTGAGGACGGCCCCCGTCATCGGGACCCCGAAGTGGCACTCATACATTTCAGGGGTGTTGGCCAGCATGACCGCGACCGTATCGCCGCGCCCGATCCCAGCCCGGCTCAAGGCCGACGCGAGCCGCCGGCTCCGCTGGTAGGTTTGGCTCCAGGTGAACTGACGGGCCCCGTGGACGACCGCCATCCGCCCTGGATACACCGAGGCACTCCACTCGAGAAACGCCACCGGCGATAGCGGAGCAAAGTTCGCCGGCCCCCGATCGAGTCCCGTGTCGTAGATGCTCGCTCGCGCCACTTTGCTACCGTTCTCGCCGGGCCAGTGCACGCCCGCCCAGTGCGGGGGTGGGTTTACCCGCGTCGATCGCCAAGCGGCCGTTCACCAATACGTAGCGGATCCCGGCCGCCGGCAGCTCCGGCGCCTCATAGGTCGACTTGTCTTCGATCGTGGTCGAATCGAACACGGCGATGTCGGCGTAGTTCCCCACCGCAAGCGTGCCCCGGTCGGTCAGGCCGAGGATTTGCGCTGTTTGGCCACTGCTGGCCTCGATCGCGCGGGCCAGCGAGATCACGCCGCGGTCGAGGGCGTATCGGCGGATCTTCCGTGGAAAGGTCCCATACTTACGCGGATGGCCTCCCGACCCATCCGAACCGGTCACCACGAAGGTCTGGGCCATGAATCGGTCGATGTCGGTCTCATTCATGTTGAAGGACGCCACGGCGGCGTCGCCGGTCTTGATGATGTCGAGTGCGGCCGAAATCGAATCGACCTTCATGGCCGTTGCGATGGCCGCCAGCCGCTGCCCCTTCCAGCGCCCCTCGGTCACCAAGAGCGAGCCCGCACCACCCCGGCGTCTCAGATTCTCCGTCATCTCCTTGACCAGCTTTTCCTTGATCTTCGGGTCGCCGATCCGCCGGAGCAGTGAATCACGACCGCCGGCCTCGGCCCATCGGGGCAGCAAGGCCGCCCCAACGCTGGTCCCCGACGCATTGTAGGGGTACTGGTCGGCCGTGACTCGAAGGCCCGCGGCCCGGGCGGCTAGAATCCGAGCCACGACTTCGTCGCTCTTGCCCCAGACATCGACGCCTAACGCCTTGATGTGGGCGAAGTGAACCGGGATCGAGGCCTCGCGGCCGATCCGAAGCACCTCATCCACCGCGGCCAGGAGTCCGATCGTGTAACTCGACTCGTCCCGGATATGGGAGTCGTAGTACCCACCGAACCGGCTCGCCACCTTGGCCAGCTCGATCACTTCCTCGGTGGCGGCGTAGCTGCCCGGCGCGTAATAGAGCCCGGTCGACAACCCAATGGCGCCCTCCGCCATCCCCTTGGCCACCAGCGTCCGCATGCTGTCGAGTTCAGCCGCCGTCGGAGCCCGATCCGCCATGCCCATGACGTGCCGTCGAATCCCCCCATGGCCAACGAGGAAAACGGCGTTGACACCGAGCCCCGTGCTCAACCGCCGCCGGGCGGCCCCCACCTCGAAGGTGCCACCGCCGTCGTTGCCCATCACGACCGTGGTGACCCCTTGAGCCAAAAAGGGAGCCAGCCTCCGCCGGAGCGGATTGGCCGCATCATCCTCCGTGTGGGTATGCGGGTCGATGAACCCGGGCGACACAATCAAACCCCGGGCGTCGATCAATCGACCCGGGACGACCCCCGCCGGCGCGTCCCCGATGAAAACGATCCGATCGCCCAGAATTCCCAGATCCGCGATCCGGGGCGGGCCGCCATGACCGTCATACACACTGCCGCCCCGGATCACCACATCCACCCGCGACTGGGCCGAGGCCGGCACCGCCGCCAGGAGCCCAACGACCCACCAGCGGGCGATCACGGGACCAGCTCCGCCTTCGGCTTCGGTTCAACGCCTAACACGTACTTGGCGAAGAAGTCGTACTCGCGGACGATCTTGTCGAGGGCGTGACGGGGCTCCTGGAGCCCGTGCGGCTCCCGGGGAAAGAACACCAATTCCACTGGGACCCCGTTTTTCTTGAGTCCCATGTAGAGCTCCTGGGCCTGCCCGATCGGAACCCGAGTGTCCTGTTGGCCGTGCAGGATCAACGTGGGGGTCTTGGCCTGTTTGATGTAGACCATCGCCGAGGCCTTCCGGTACGCCGCCTCGTCGTTCCACGGCTCGCCGCCGAAGTAGTCTTCGATCACCGTTTGAAGGTCGTTGGTCGAATACATCGAGTACATGTTGGTCAGGCCGGCCCCGACCATGATCGCCTTGAACCGGTTGGTCTGGGTCAGCGTCCAGGCGCTCATGTAGCCGCCGTAGCTCCACCACCCTGCGCCATCTTCGTCGAGTCGGCGATCCCG
>JAYVJS010000685.1:0-3678 GCA_043769075.1 Gemmatimonadota bacterium
CGAAGGCCGGGCCGCGAGTTACACGCTCCGGGTCGAAGTGGATGGGCGCGCCATTGGGGAAACAGTGGTCCGGGGGGCGGGGTTTCGGCACGACCGCCCCCTCTACCTGCTTCGGGACTACCCGGTCCCGGCGGGTACGCACCGGGTTCAGGTGATGCTGACCCGCCGCGAGCAGGCAAGCAACGATTCGGCTGCCCTCATCAAGACCGGAGTGCCCGACGCCGACACCGGCCTCTACGCCGGCCGGGCGGAACGGGAAACGACGGAGCGGAGGCGTCGGACCCACGCGGCGATCCCGCCCAGCCTAACGCTTGATACGGTTCTCACGTTCGCTCCCCGCCAGGTGGCCCTCGTGGCCTTCGATGCCGAGCGCAGGATGCTCGAGTTACGCGCCGAGGCGCGCCGGCCGTGAGCGCGGGCTCGGACCTTCGAGTCCGGCGTTGGCTGCTCGTTTCCGCAGCCGCGGTGGTGCTCGCGGTCGCCATCGGGGGGATCACCCGGCTGACGGAAAGCGGGCTTTCGATCACCGAATGGCGGCCGGTGTCGGGGGTTCTGCCGCCGCGCTCGAGCGCCGAATGGGACGACGCCTACCAGCGGTACTTGGCGATTCCTGAGGCCCAGACCGTGCACCGCGGCATCACCCTGAGCCAGTTTCAGGCGCTCTTCTGGTGGGAGTGGGTCCATCGGCTCCTGGCCCGCCTGGTTGGGCTGATTCTCGCGGCGCCCTACTTTCTGTTGCTGGCCCGAGACCAACTCCGGCCGGC
This sequence comes from Gemmatimonadota bacterium, assembly GCA_043769075.1. Lineage (GTDB taxonomy): Bacteria > Gemmatimonadota > Gemmatimonadetes > Gemmatimonadales > GWC2-71-9 > SHZU01. The sequence continues at coordinate 765 of JAYVJS010000685.1, forward strand.
GCACCGCCTCCGGCTCCTGCTCCTCCCGGTGCTCGCGGCCGCCCAGGGAGCACTCGGCTGGTACATGGTGAAGAGCGGGCTCGAGATTCGGCAGGACGTCAGCCCCTACCGGCTCACGGCCCATCTCGGGATGGCCCTGATCATTTATGCCGTGTGTGTGTGGACGGCGCACGATCTGAAGGAACCAGAGCCCGGCCCCGGTGCGACTCCGCGGCACCTCCGGGGTTGGCTGATGGTCGCGACGGGTTTGACGATCGTGACCCTCCTCTCCGGCGGATTTGTCGCGGGCCTCGATGCGGGCAAGGTCTACAACACGTTCCCGCTGATGGGGGGCCAGGTCGTCCCGCCCGGATACCGGCTCGCGGATAGTTGGTGGCGCAATGCCTTCGAGAATCCGGCCGCGGCGCAGTTCCATCACCGGGTCCTGGCCTTGGGCACCGCCACGTTGCTGCTGACCCTCGCGGCGTTCGGCCGCCGGCCTCAGGTGCCGGTCTCACTCCGTCGCGCCACGGGATTGGCCGGGCTCGCCGCGGCGGTGCAGGTGGTCCTTGGCGTTACGACGCTGCTCTTACGGGTCCCGATCGTGGTGGCCGTGCTCCACCAGGTCACCGGCCTCGCGGTTCTCACGGCCGTGCTCGTCGCGACGCATCGCGCCGGCTCCCGGCCGGTTCCTCTCACGCCGAGGCCCCAGTGAGGTTCAAGACCATCATCGAGCCGTTTCGGATCAAAACGGTCGAACCGATCCGCCAGACCACCAGCGCCGAGCGGGCAGCGGCGATTCGTGCCGCCCACTACAACGTATTCCAGCTCAAGGCCGAGGACGTGCTCATTGATCTGCTGACCGACTCCGGGACAGGGGCGATGTCGGTATACCAATGGGCCGGGATGATGAAGGGTGACGAGTCATACGCCGGTGGCCGCTCCTTTCATGCCTTCGTCAAGTCGGTCACCGACATTACCGGGTTCCGGCATGTGATCCCAACCCACCAGGGGCGCGCGGCCGAACACATCATCTCGCGGGCGATGCTCAAGCCGGGGTCGATCGTCCCCAACAACACCCACTTCGATACCACTCGCGCCAACGTCGAGCATTGCGGCGCGGTCGCCCTCAACCTGCCGATCGCCGAGGGGCGCGAGCCCGAGACCATTCATCCCTTCAAGGGGAACATGGACGTGGTCGCACTCGAGCGGGTGCTGGGTGCCAATGCGGGCAACGTCCCGCTGGTGATGATCACCGTCACCAACAACTCCGAGGGCGGGCAACCGGTGAGTATGGAGAACATCCGTCGCACCTCCTCGCTGTGCCGCGCGCTCGGTGTTCCGTTCTTCATTGATGCCTGCCGGTTTGCCGAAAACGCCTGGTTCATCAAGACCCGGGAGCCGGGGTATGCCGACAAGTCACCGCTGGAGATCGCCCGGGAGATGTTCCGCCTGGCCGACGGGTGCACCATGAGCGCCAAGAAGGACGGGATGGCGAACATCGGAGGTTTCCTCGCGATGAACGACGATGCCCTCGCCGCCACCTGCCGCAATTCCCTGATCCTCACCGAGGGATTCCCCACCTACGGCGGGCTCGCCGGCTATGACCTCGAGGCGATCGCCGTCGGGCTCTATGAGGCGCTCGATCCCGACTACCTGCACTACCGGATCCGTTCAGTGGAGTACGTCGCCGAGAAGATGATCGCCGCCGGGATCCCCATCGTGCGGCCGGCCGGCGGCCATGCGTTGTACCTCGACGCCAAGGCCTGGCTCTCGCACATCCCGGTGCACCAGTATCCGGGCTGGGCGCTCTCGGTCGCCCTGTACCTCGAGGGAGGCATCCGGGCCTGTGAGATCGGCTCGGTGATGTTCGGGCGGCAGCCTGACGGGACCGAGCGGCCGGCCGACCTCGAGCTCGTCCGCCTCGCCTTCCCGCGCCGGGTGTACACCCAAAGTCATATGGACTACGTCGCCGAGGTGCTCCTGCACCTGAACACCATCGCCAAGGACATTCGCGGGGTTCGGATCGTGGAGCAGCCGCCGGCGCTCCGCCATTTCACCGCGAAATTCGAACTCCTGCCGGTTTGAGGGCGACCACCAATGACGCGCCATCGCAGCTGGGCCGAGCCCTGGAAGATCAAGGTCGTCGAGCCGATCCGAATGACCACCGCCGCCAGCCGGCAGGAGCACATCCGCGGGGCGGGGTACAACACCTTCCTGCTCCGATCCGCCGACGTGTACATCGACCTACTCACCGACTCGGGCACCAACGCCATGTCGGACCGGCAATGGGCCGGCATGATGGTGGGGGACGAGGCGTACGCTGGATCGCGGAACTACTACGCCCTGGAGGAAGCCGTGCGCGAGTTCTACGGCTTTCCGCACTTGATTCCCACCCACCAGGGCCGGGGCGCTGAGAATATCCTCTCGAAGATCCTAATCACGCCCGGCGACCACGTGCCCGGCAACATGTACGTCACCACGACACGGGTCCACCAGGAACTGGCCGGCGCGACCTTTCATGACATCATCATCGACGAGGCCCACGACCCGGCCTCCGAGCACCCGTTCAAGGGCGATGTCGACCTCGAGAAGCTCGACGCCCTCGTCGGGCAAGTCGGCGCCGAGCGGGTGCCGTATGTCTCGGTGGCGGCCACGGTCAACTTGGCCGGCGGACAACCAGTGCGGTTGGCCAACTTGCGCGCGGTGGCTGACTATTGCCGGGCTCGGGGCATTCGGGTGATCCTCGACGCGACCCGCGCCGTCGAAAACGCCTGGTTTATCCAGCAGCGCGAGCCTGGCATGGGCCAGTATTCAGTGGCGGCGATTTTGAAACAGATGTGCGAGTGTGCCGACGGCGCGACGATGTCGGGCAAGAAGGACTCGCTCGTCAACATCGGCGGCTGGCTGGGGCTCCGCGACGAGTCGCTCGCCG
>JAYVJS010000686.1:0-3283 GCA_043769075.1 Gemmatimonadota bacterium
CTCCGACCGTGGTCTTGCATGGCGGTCCTGGGGCCCAGCACGACTATTTGCTACCCGGCTTCGATCGGTTGGCGGGCGGGCGCACACTGGTCTATTACGACCAACGCGGTGGGGGTCGTTCGCCGGTCGAGCGCGACGTTGCGGTTGGATGGCCGGAGCAGGTCGCCGATCTCGAGGCCCTCCGGGAGCAGTGGGGATTTGATCGTTTGTCATTGGCGGGATACTCCTGGGGTGGGCTCCTGGCGCTCCTCTACGGGTTGACCCACCCGGAGCGGGTGGGGTCGCTCGCGTTGGTGTCGCCGGCCCCGGTGTGGCGCGGGGCCCGGGAGGAGTATGAGCGCCGGTTGGCGACTCGAAACGCGGCGCCGGCCATTGCCGAAGCTCGGTTGCGGGTCCAAGCGGGCGGGCTTCGAGAGCTCGATCCGGCGAGCTACCGTCAACGAATGTTCGAGTTCTCGGTCGCCGGATACTTCCATGATCCGGCCAAGGCCCGGGACCTGACGCCATTTCGGATCACCGGCCGGACCCAACAGGCGATCTGGGACAGTCTCGGGGAGTTCGACTTGAGACCTCAGCTGGCGTCACTGGCCGGGGTGCCGGCCGCGGTCGTGCACGGAGACGACGATCCGATTCCAGTTGAGACGGCCGAGGAATTGGCCGGTCGTCTTCAAGCATCCTGGTACCGGATTCCGGCCTGCGGGCATGTGCCGTATGTTGAGGCGCCGGAACAATTCGTCGCGGCATTGGATTCCTTTCTGCCCAAGGACCGGGCATGAGTGTGCGCATCAACCCGTTTGACGCGGTCTTCGGCCCGGTGGCCGAGACCCGGTTTCCGATCCTCCGGGACGGGATCGCCTCGGCTGGGCGGGACCCGCGCGATCGGGACGGGTTCGTGCTGGTGCGCGAGGTCGTGGAGTTGCTGCGAGAGCTCCGGCCCCCGGAGGCTCTGGGCGAGGGAGTCGACCAGATGGTCGGGTTCACTCACGCCGGGTATCTGTATTGGCTAGACGGCCATCGGACGGTGACGGTGGACCGGGAAACGCTCGATGACCTGATCGGACACCGACCGGACCCGTGCCCTGAGGTGGTGGGGAGCTCTTATTACGTGCAACTGGCGCCCCAGCGGGTGTGGGGCGAGGCCCAGGTCGGCGCTTCGATCGAGCCGCTCGACGGCTGGTTCGCGGTGCCGACCGCGGGCCGGCTCGAATTGGTCGCGATCTTCGGCCTCCAACCGGCCCGGGATGGCTTCACCGTGGTGACGGCCGGTGGGGCCCGTCCGGGTCGCCTGCTGCGGGAGGATCGTTCGCCGCTGTTTTCGGCGGGGTTCGAGGGTGCCGCCGCGGCCGGTCTCTGGCAGGTTGCCGGGGCCGAGGAAGTGCTCGAGCTGGCCTATCGGTGCCATGACTTGCTGCCGCCGGGTGGCGTGCCGGTGGGCGCGGAGGCGGTGCACACCCGATGACCGTAGACCGCCAAGCCGCGGCCCGGGTCCTGGACCAGATCGCGTCGCACCTCGAGCTTCAGAACGAGAATCCGTTCAAGATTCGAGCCTTCCGAATGGGGGCGCGGACGATCGGCGGCTTGGCCGGCGAACCTGCGGCGTGGCTGGCCGAGGGGACGCTCGATAGCGTGCCCGGGGTCGGGGCTGGGATTCAGGGCGTGATCCGCGATTTGGTGGTAAGCGGCCGATCGACGATGCTGGACGAGTTGCGCGAGCATATCGCGCCGGGCTTAGTCGAGATGTTGCGCATCTCGGGTCTCGGCGTCGCAAAGGTGCGAACGATCCACGAGCGTTTGCACCTCGAATCGATTCCGGAGCTCGAGGCGGCCGCCCAGGATGGCCGCCTTGCCGGGTTGCCCGGGTTTGGTCCCAAGACGGCCGACAATGTGCTTCGCGGGATCGCTCGGCTCCGGCAAGCCACCACCTTCCGGTTGATGCACCACGCGGCGGAAGAAGCGGCGCGGCTGGAACGTCGGTTGGGGCAGGTCGCCGGGGTTACGGCGGCGATGGTCGCCGGGGACGTCCGTCGGGGTCTTGAGCTCGTCCGTGACATCGTCATCGTGCTCGTGGCCCACGATCCGCCCGAACAGGTGCTCAAGGCGATCGCCGAGTTACCTGGGGTGGACGAGTTTGGCGGACAGGATGAGCGGCGGGCCACCCTCCGGTTTGCGAGCGGCGAGGGTGCCCAAGTGATCGTAACCCCAGAGGCCAATCTCGGTGCGGTACTCCTGCAAGCAACGGGCAGCGCAGAGCACCTGGGCCAGCTCGCGGCCTTGGCCGGTGCCCAGGGCTACACCCTCCGGGGCGCCGCGTTGTGGCGCGGCAGTGAGTTCATCGCCACGCCTGACGAAGCCACGGTGTACCGGGCGTTAGGGTTACCGTGGATTCCCCCCGAGCTTCGCGAGGGTCTCGGCGAATTCCCGGGCCCGTTGCCGGCATTGGTGGAGCGCCGCCATCTCCGCGGCCTGGTCCATTGTCACACCAGCTATTCCGACGGCAGCTTCTCCGTCCGTGACCTTGGCCGGGTGTGCGGCGAGGCGGGCTACGAGTACGTCGGCGTCACGGATCACAGCGGGACGGCGGCCTATGTGGGTGGATTGAGTGAGGCCGATGTGCACCGCCAGTGGGAAGACATCGACCGGGCCAACGCCGAAGGGGTTGGCGCCAAGATTCTCAAAGGCATCGAGGCCGATATCCTCGCCGACGGCCGATTGGGGTACTCGGACGCGCTCTTGGATGGTTTCGATTTCGTCATCGCCTCGGTCCACAACCGGTTCGAAATGAACCGGGACCAGATGACGGAGCGGATCTTGACGGTCATGGATCACCCGGCCGTGACTATCCTGGGCCATTTGACCGGCCGATTGTTGCTGTCGCGAGAGCCGTACCAGTTGGATCACGCCCGGATCTTCGCCAGGGCCGCCGCCCAAGGAGTGGCCATCGAGATCAATGCCGATCCTCAGCGCCTCGACCTTGATTGGCGTTTGGTCCGCGAGGCGAACCGGGCCGGCGTCGTGATCTCGGTGGGGGCCGATGCCCACTCCCTGGCCGGCCTCGACAACGTCCAGTTTGGGGTGACCATGGCCCGTAAGGGATGGCTGACGGCGGCCGATGTCTTGAATGCGCGATCGGTCGAAGGTTTTCTTCAGTTTGCGGCCGCGCGGCGGAGGTCCTAGTGGCGGAATCAGGTGCTGATCGAACCAAGCGAGCCCGGAAGATTCTCGCCAAGCTCAAAGCTGAGTATCCGGATGCCCATTGCGCCCTCGACCACCGGACGCCTTTCGA
>JAYVJS010000687.1:0-8366 GCA_043769075.1 Gemmatimonadota bacterium
GAACGGAAAGGTGATCGCCAGGGCCGCCGTGAGATAGTAGGTCGGGTTCGCCTCGGGCAACGCCAGCCGCACCGCCGGCGGTGCCGCAATGTACGACGCACTCGCCGCCATCGCGCCAAGCACCGTGGCGCCGCCAGGCGACAGGCCGGCCCAGGTGCCGAGCAGCACTCCCAAGACCCCGTGCAGCGCGGGGATAACCGTCCCGAAGGCCAGCAGGAAAGGCCCGACCTTTTTCAGGTCACCCAGGCGCGCGCCGGCCACGACTCCAAGTTCGAGCAAAAAGAGGGTGAGGGCGCCCGGGAAGAGACCCTCAAAGAACGGCTGTACCGGCGCCAGGCGTTCCTTCCCGACCGCAACGCCAATCACCAGACCGCCTAACAGAAGCACCAGTGTCTTGCCGAGGAGGATCTCGTTCAGCACCTGTCGCAACGGGCGATTGGTCCGGTCCGCCCCCAGAAGCCCAAGGGCGAGACCGACCACCAGACCGGGGACTTCCATGATGGCCAGCAAGGCCGGCAAGAACGGCTCGGCGGGGTCACCCCGCTGCTGGACCAGGCTTTGGGCCGCGATGAATGTGACCGCCGACACGGAACCAAAGTGGGCGGCGATGGCACCCGCAACGACCCGAGAAAAACGACCGATCCACCGGAGCACCGAAAAGGCGACTATGGGCGTGACAAGACCGAGGGCCACGGCGGCCCCGGTCGGCGCGAGCACCTGTTCCAACGGTGCCTCGGCGAGACGGGCGCCACCTTTGAGTCCGATCGCAAACAGCAGGTAGGTTGCGAGCCCGTCGTAGACGTCCTTCGGGAGGGAGAGATTACTCCCCATCCGTTTGGCGACGACGCCCAAGCCGAAGGCCAAGACGAACGGCGACAAAAGGTTGCTGGCCAACAAACTAGCGGTGCGGCCGCTACTCATCGCACGAAAGCCCTCTGCCCCGAAGGGCCAGACACGCCAACGGCCACCGTGGTGCCTCGGTGGCCGTCAACTTCCATAAGAGCGGGCGACCGGGCTCGAACCGGCGACATTCAGCTTGGGAAGCTGACGCTCTACCAACTGAGCTACGCCCGCAAAAGGATGGCGGAATAATGGGTCCGCCATCCGGGACCTGCAAGGCCCTACTTACTCCGATACCGCCACCCCGCGATGTCGGCTCCCTTCCCGTCAACACTAACCTTGTGGACCGAACCCGCAACCAAGAGTGGAATCGCCACTTCCTTGGTGTCGACCACGGTACCGCCGCTGGTCACAAACTCGACGACCAAGGTGACCGCCGCCGGCTTGATGGCCTTGCCGGTCGCGTCCGTCGGGGACCGGCCCGTGGCGGTGCCCTCGAGTTTGGCCGTGGAACGACCGAGTTGGAACCCGGTCATTTCTACGGTGACTTGCAGCCCAACCAACTTCTCCGCGGCCTTGAGGACATCGGCGTCCTTCTTCAGGCCTTTGTATCCTTGGCGCTGGAGCCGGTATACGTCTTCGTTCATCGGCTCGATTTCAACCAACATACCGGCGGATTTGACCAGGTTGTCCCAGTCTTTGAGCGCGAGGTACGCGTTGGCCAGGTTGTACACGGCGTCCCGGCTGTACGGGTTCCTCGACACCGCCTTAGCGAAGGCGGTCGCCGCGTCGGCATGCCTCGATCCGTTGAACGCCGCCACTCCGATCGCGAGAATATCCTGGGTATCGAGCGAATCGAGGTTCTGCTTCGACATTTCAACGACCATCGCGTTCTCGAGCGAGTCGGCGCTGGCGATCATCCCCGCCGCCCGCAAGGATTGCGAGAGCGCCTTTCGGGCATCTATGTCACCCGGCTTCCACCCCAGATACTTTTGGAGGATCGGCACGGCCTCCTTATGCCGGTCCAGCCGCTGATACATCAAGGCTAGGTTGAGCGCGTTGGAGTTGCGGTCCCCGATCAAGCCGGTGTCGGGCGAACTCTCCGAGATCTTGAGTGCCTTCGCGAAGTAGGCGGCGGCGCTGTCATCCTTCCCCCCCATATTCGCGAAGATCACGCCCAGGTTCGAGGCCACATGGGGCAGTCCGACATAGAGGCGGTCGGCGTCCCGAAACAAAGTGACCGCCCCCTCGATATCGCCCTTCTTTTGGGTCTCGAGGCCGGCATTGGCCAGCTGGGCCCAGTTGTTCTGGCGATACTGATCGATATCGAGCTCGCACTGGGGCTGCAGCTCCTGGGCTTTCCTGAAGGCGGAATCCACACCACCAATGTCGCCTTGCATCAGGTAGACCCGGGCCAAGTAATACCACGCGGCGGCGTTGGTACCTTGTGCTTCCTTCGCCATGCTCTGGAGAATCAGGTCCTTCGCTTGGCCAAGCATCGCGGCCCGGTCCGACTTCGGCTCGTAGGCTTTTCGAAGGGCATCAATGCCCTTTTGAGTCATGCCGGTCGCCTTGAGCGGACAGAGCGGCACTGAGAACTTGGCGGGTTGCAGTTCGGCGAGCTTGGGCTGCAACACCGGCCCCTGGGCATACGCCGTACCCGCGATAGCGGTCGCGAGTACCCCAGACCAAATGCGCTTCATCGTGTCGACTCCTTCGTGGTGGCTATGGCAGACGTCTCCGCTCGGAGGGCCTGTGCTTGGGTTTGAATCTTTCGGAATAGGTGGTGCGCCGGCTGGCCGGTCCGCAGAGCCGCGGCCAGTACATCGTCAAACTCGGGCTTGGCCTGGGGCCCTTCCGGTCCGTCGGTGGTCTTGATTCGAAACTGCTGGCCGTCATCCGTCCGCAGCACCCAATGATGCCGGGGCAAGATCGAACGCTCCGCGGTCCAACGGCGAACTCCTGCGGTCGTGCTATTCGCGAAAAAAGCCGCCGTCACCGGGCTGATGCGATCAGCCGCGACCACCGCCTCGACTCGAAAGCCGGTCCGCCCCTTTTTCATTTGGACCGGCCAGCTCTGAACGTCAAGCGCCCCAGCGGCGGCCAACGCCGCGCGAAGGGGTTCCAGATACTCAGGACTCAAGTCATCGAGGTCGGTTGCGATGATTGTTACCCCCTCGGCCGGTTGCGCGATCGTTTCGCCGATCACGACCCGCAGGGTATTGGCATAGCCCGCTGGATCCCGGCCGCCGGCCCCCCACCCGGTGCGGACCACCGCCCACTCACCGAGTGGGTCCGACCGGTTGGTCAACGCTCGAAGAAGCGCGGCCCCCGTCGGGGTGGTGGCCTCGCCAACGATCGGCCCGTCCGCCGCGATCGCCAGACCCTCTGCCAGGATGGCCGTTGCCGGAGCAGGCACCGGGAGCAGGCCATGAGCGGCCCGGACCCACCCGCTCCCGAGAGCCACAGGACGGGTCCGAATGTCGGAGATCCCGAGTTGCTCGAACCCTTCGACCGCACCGACGATGTCGACCAGGGCATCAAACGCCCCGACCTCATGGAGCGTCACGGATTCCGGCGCCACTCCATGGATCCGCCCTTCAGCCTCGGCGAGCAGCCGAAACGCAAGGGTCGCATGCTCCTTCGTCCAGGGAGAAAGGTCAGCCGTTTGGATCATCCCAATCAACTCGCCCACATGCCGATGGGCGTGGGGGCCGGGCGCGTGGTGATCGGTCCCGTGGTGGTGGTGGTGGTGGTTGCCTGCCGGATCCGGGTGATGGGGGTGCTCATGGGCATGAATGACGTCGCCCGGCCCTTCGGTTGCACCATCGAGACGAACGGTCACTTTCGTCGACCGCATCCCACAGCGCATCACGTCGGCGATTTCGACCTCGACATTTGGAGCCCCCAGTCGGGCCGGAAGGCCACGGAGCCACGCTGGGGAGGCGCCGAGATCGATCAAGGCACCCAGCAGCATGTCCCCGCTGATACCAGCGGCCGGGTCGATCAGGGCGAACCGTCGGGGCGACATAGAGTTAGAAATATCGCTCCCGATTGGGCTCTCGGCAACCGCCGGATCCTAGCGGTACAACCAACCGGCCCCGGTGTTAAAGAGGACGATTCTGTCCTCCGCCCGGATGACCCCATGGGCCTTGAGTTGGATGGCTGCGGCCAGTGCCGCGCCACCTTCGGGTGAGAAATCGATCCCCTCCCGCGCCGACCCGCGGGCCGCTTCCCGATCGAGCTCCTGATCAGTCACCGGCACCGCCCCACCACCACTCTCCCGGAGCGCGGCCAGCATCAGGCGGTCGCCGAGCGGCCCGGGGACTCGGAGCCCGCTGGCCGTCGTCCAGGGGTTTTCCCACGGCACGCATTCCTCTCGACCGGCGTCGAACGCGCGAACCACCGGAGCACAACCGTCGGACTGGACCGTGAACATCCGCGGCAATTTTTCGGTCAGCCATCCTAGGGCCACCATTTCTTGGAAAACTTTCCACATCCCGATCAAACCGGTTCCGCCGCCAGTTGGGTAAATGATGACATCCGGTAGTTTCCAAGCGAACTGCTCCGCGAGCTCGAGCCCCATCGTCTTCTTGCCCTCGATCCGGTACGGCTCCCGAAGCGTCGAAAGATCAAGCGCCCCAGATTCAGCCGCAAAGGCCCGGCTCGCCTTCCCGCAATCGCCGATGTGACCGTCCAAAAGACGAAGGTCGGCCCCAAACGCCCGGATCTGATTCAGGATTGGGATCGGTGTGGTCTTGGGGGCATACACGCGCACCGTGGCCCGGGCCCGAGCGCCGTAGGCGGCTGCCGCCACGCCGGCGTTACCGGCCGTCGGCAGTGTGAAGGTCGTGGCCCCGGCCGCAGTGGCTCGGTGTACGGCCGCACAGAGGCCTCGGGCCTTGAACGTGCCGGTCGGGTTGGTGCCCTCATCTTTGACCCAGAGGTCTTGAAAACCGAGGTCCCGCTCGAGCCGATCGACCCGAAGAAGGGGCGTATCGCCTTCGCCCAGCGTCAACGGGGTTTCGCCGGCTCCAATCGGCAGGAGGGCCCGAAATCGCCACATCCCTCGCCCGCCGGCGGGCCGATCCCGATCGGACAGCGTCGGTCGCCGGGTCGGATAACGCACCAGCCAGGGTTTCCCGCAGGCGTCGCAGACGGTGGGCAGACCATCGGGCCCGCGAGTGGCCCCGCATTTCGAGCACTCCAAGTGCCAGTCGAGCATCAGGGCAACCTTGATTCAGGGGGTCTTGAGGGTTTCGAGGATTCGTTCCGCCAGCTTGGTGGAGAAACCCGGCAGGCCGGCGATCTCGGCCAGATTTGCCGACTTGACCCCAGCAAGGCTGCCGAAACGTTCGATCAGCGCTCGTCGGCGGCTCGGCCCGACTCCGGGAATCGTCAGCAATGCCGAGGTAATGGTTCGCTCGGTGCGCCGCTTCCGATTGTAGGTGACGCCGAAGCGGTGGGCCTCGTCCCTCGCACGCTGCAACAGCTTGAGGGCGGCGCTCCGTCGCGACAGCCGGAGCGAGTCGGCCTGGCCGGGCAGAAAGATCTCCTCTTCCTTCTTCGCCAGGCCGATCAACGGAATGGCCGGCAAGCCCAGCCCAGTGAGTGCGTCGAGGGCCGAGCTCAGCTGCCCTTTGCCGCCGTCGATGACGACGAGGTCGGGCAATGGCTTCTGCTCCTCGACTCGGCGTTGAAAGTAGCGGGTGACCACCTCATGGATGGCGGCGAAATCGTCCTGTTGCCCCGGCCCCTTGATCTTGAACTTCCGATACTCGGCCTTCTTGGGCCGCCCGGCCTCGAACCAGACCAGCGATCCGACCGTATCCCGGCCCTGGTTGGTCGAGATGTCAACGCAAATCAGGGTCCGAGGCACCACCGCCATGCCTAACGCTCTCCCCAACGCATAGACCGGATCGTCGGATCGCTCGTCGGTTTCGAACGATTCCAGCTTGAGGCTCTCGAGCAAGTGTTGGGCGTTTTGGTCGGCCAAGTCGAGCCACCGTTTGCCGGTGCCGCGAATCGGAGTCGAGAGGTCCGACTCGGCAAACACGAGTTGAACCGGGTCGAAGTCCGCGGGCGGAAAGGGGACCAGGACGCGGCGGCTTCGCTCCTCGGCCAGGAGATAGTACCGGATCAGAAAGTGCTCGAGGACGGTGCCGTCGATCACTTCATCGAGGTTATCGAGAATCCGGTGATCGCGGGCAATCAAACGGCCGTCGCGGACTCGGAGGAGGACGCAGACGGCCTCGTCGCCGTCCCGGGCATATCCGACGACATCCGCGTCGCCGCCGGCCAGGAGGTCCACGCCCGGCGGCGCATCGACTTGCTCGAGCCACTTGAGGGCATCGCGAAGGTCCCGGGCTCGCTCGAAATCCTCCCGGCCGCTGGCTACCGCCATCATATCCCGAAGCCGGGAACGAACGTCGCCGGTCTTCCCCTCGAGGAACCGGACCACCTCGTCGATCATTGCGCGATAATCGATTTGGGTCTGCCAGGCCACGCACGGGGCTTTGCACCGCCCAATATGGTAGTCAAGACAAGGCCGTTCGCGCCGAGTAGCGGGAAGGTCGTCGCTACAGGTTCGGACGGTAAAGATCCGTCGAATCAACGCCAAACTCCGGCGCATGTCGGACACGTCGGTGTAAGGTCCGAAGTACCGGGCCCCAGCGAGGTCTCGGCGCCGGGTCACGAGAACCCTCGGGAACGGCTCCCTCAGGGTCACGGCGATCGACGGGTAGCTTTTGTCATCCTTGAGCCGGACGTTGAACCGCGGGAGGTGCTCTTTGATCAGATTGTTCTCGAGGAGCAGCGATTGGGTTTCGCTGAACACGACGATGGTCTCGACATCAGCGATCTGCCGAACCAAGAGCTGATTCTTCGGACTGGCCGCGTGGTCGGAGGTGAAATAGCTGCGGACCCGGCTCCGAAGATTCTTCGCCTTCCCAACGTAGAGCACCAATCCGGCCTGGTCCTTCCAGAGATAGACACCGGGGCCGTCCGGCAGGGTTTCGAGCTTCCGTTCGAGGACGCTGTCCGGCCCGTTCATCGGCGGGTGCGGGAGAGGAGGTCCCCGATTCGGCCGACGCCGAGCGCCGCGGTGATCCCGAGGTAGCTCACGCCGAATGCACCTAAGACGGCCACACCACCGATGAGCGGACCTGTGACCGGCATCACGACCGCCACCAGCCACGCCATTGCCGTTGCCAACAAGCCAGCCGCCCAGAACTTGGCGTGCAAGAGACGGTCGATCGTGAGGGCCCCGACCCGCCGCGACGCGGAGCGACGGAGTAGCCCGTATTCGATGGTGCCCCCAATAGCCGTGGCCAGCCCGAGGCCCGCGGTACCCCACCGGGGATCAATACCCAGCAGAGCCGGGCCATAGCGCGACGCCAGAAACCCGATCACGATGCCCACCACGAGCCGGATGGTCGCGAACCGGAGCGGACCCTTCGTATCGCCTAACGCGTAGTGGGCCGAGCTCAAGATCCGACCGGCCGCCTGGGGCAACAGACCGACGGCCGTCGCCGCCAAGGTGCCCCAGACCCATCGGGCATCGGCGCCACCGAACCGGCCCGACTGAAACACCAGCCCCGCGACGTAGTGACCGAGAAAGAGAAAAACCAGGGTCGAGGGAATCACGAAGAACGCGATCCGGTCGGTCCCGGACCTGATCCGGGCCCGGAGCCCTTGGAAGTCACTGTCCGGTCCCACCGCGGCCGACATCGCGGGCAACTCCGAGGCCGCCACCGACATCCCGAACAGACTGATTGGCAAGAGATAGAGGGCCTGCGCGTTGGTCAACGCGCTCAATCCGCCGGCCGGCAACCCGCTGGCGATGATCGTGTCGAAGAACGCACTGACCTGGCCAACCCCTCGGCTCAGAAAGGCCGGACCGAAGTTGCTCAGCACACGGCCGACGGAGGGCACGCCGAGGTCGAGGCTGAGCCGGACGCCACCGGCCAATCGGAGGGCGGTCGGCAGCTGCACCAGGAATTGGAGGGCACTCCCGATCACCGCGCCCCACGCGGCCCACACCACCAGGCGCTCCGGCGCCCCACCCCCGGCCGCGATCGCCATCGCGATAATCGCCAGGCTCCACACGACTGGCGCGGCGTACGATAGGAAGAATCGATGATGGCTGTTGAGAACACCAAGACACCATGCTGAGAGAACCAACAGGCCGACCCCCGGGAAGAGGATCCGAACGAGTTGGACGGTCAACGTCCGGGTTGAACCGGAGAATCCCATCGCGAGAACATCCACCAACCACGGCGCGCCGGTGACCCCAACGGCCACCACGACGAACACCACCAGGCCTAGCAACCCGGCGACGGCGCCGGCCAGCCGCCGGGCCCCCGCTTCGTCCCCCGACGACCGAAGCCTGACGTACTCGGGAATGAACGAGGCTGAGAGCGCCCCTTCACCGAACAGATTTTGGAGGAAGTTCGGAATCCGAAAGGCCGCGTTAAACGCGTCGGTCACCGCCCCTTGGCCCAGATAGTGGCTCATGACCCGCTGGC
>JAYVJS010000688.1:0-3032 GCA_043769075.1 Gemmatimonadota bacterium
CCAGCCCCGACAGCACCGCGCCGCAGGCCATCAGCTGGGCGGCGAAGATGCCGAGCAGGCTCGGGATGTTGGAGATCCAGGCCCACATCCGGACCCAGCGCCGCTCGCCGTACCGGACGGCGAAGAAATCGATTGGGACATACCCGCCGACGGTGCGAAGCCGCTTGGCGGCCACCAGGCCGGCCACGATCAGGCCGGCCCCGCAGCCGAGGCCATACCACATCCCGGGCCAGATCCCGTTCTTGGCTCCGGTCTCGGCACCACCAAGGACGACGCCCGCCCCGATCTGGACCGCGGCCAACGAGGCGGTGGTCAACGCCAAGCCCAAACCGCGCCCGGCAATGAGATAGTCGGTGGCTGATTTGACTCGACTGCTGAGCGCCGCACCGATGACCACGGTGAGGACGAGGTAGATGCCGATGGCGATCAACATGGAGCCCATTCTATAGCCTGGGCTGTGATTCGCAAGGCATCCGCGGTTCGGGTCGGTTGCGCTGATTGGGCCGGTTGGCCACCTTCCCTTTACGGGTGGGAGGGTCGAATTGACAGCGAATCGAATCATCAGTCTGCTCGCCATCTTCGGAGGACTCGCCGGCTCGAAGAGCGCGGCCCAGACGCCGGCCGCCTTTGAGCAGGTGGCCGGGATTCTGAGTTGGCGGAACATCGGTCCGAATCGCGGCGGCCGGTCGCTCGCGGCGGCGGGCAGTCCCGGTCGTCCGCTCGAGTATTTCTTCGGCGCCACCGGCGGGGGGCTGTGGAAGACGACCGACGGCGGTACCACCTGGCGACCGATGACCGACGGCCAAATCAAGAGTTCGTCGGTCGGCGCCGTGGCCGTCGCCGAATCAAACCCGGACGTGGTCTACATCGGGATGGGAGAGGCCCAACTCCGGAGCAACATCCGGCCGGGCGACGGTCTTTACAAATCCATCGATGCGGGGCGGACCTGGCTTCCGATCGGATTGCGACGATCCGAGGCGATCTCCCGAATCCGGGTCGACCCTCGCGATCCGGATCGCCTCTATGTGGCCGTGCTGGGGAGCCCGTGGGGCCCGACCGACGAGCGAGGGATTTATCGGTCGAAGGACGGCGGCACCACCTGGGAACGAATCTTGTCCCGCGATCGGTGGACCGGCGGTTCGGATCTGGTGATCGACCGCCACCATCCTGGCACCCTATGGGCCTCGCTCTGGCAAGTCCGGATGTCGCCGGGCGGCGGCCTGTCCAATGGTGGCCCCGGGAGCGGGCTCTTCAAATCGGTCGACGGTGGCGACAGCTGGAAGGACGTCACCCGCAACCCCGGCCTGCCGGCGGGAACCGTCGGCAACATCGGCGTCGCGATCGCGGGAACCGATTCCGGTCGGGTTTACGCCCTCATTGACGCGGATGACGGTGGTTTGTTCGGCTCCGACGACGGTGGCGACTCGTGGGCCCGGCTGAATCAGGATGGCGGGCTCCGCCAACGGCCGACCTATTTCAACCGCTTGACCGGGGATCCGGTCGACCGGAATGCCGTCTACGTGCTCAACCTGCTGCTGTACCGATCGATCGATGGAGGGCGGACCTTCGGCACCATCGACCCTCCGCACGTCGACCACCACGACCTCTGGATCGCGCCCGACAATCCCCGCCGGATGATCAGCAGCAACGACGGCGGTGCCAGCGTCTCCGTGAACGGGGGCGACACCTGGACCAACCAGCAGTACCCAACCGCGCAGTTATACCGGGTGGCCACGACAGCGGACGTACCATATCACGTCTGTGGGGCCCAGCAAGACGCCAATACCATCTGCGTGCCGAGCGATCAGAATGGATCCCGCTCGATCAACCCGATCGTCGGCCAAGAGGAATTTCTCGAACCGGTCTATGCGGCCGGCGGCGGCGAAAGCGGCACCATCGCGCCCGATCCCCGCGACCCGAACATTCTCTTCGCGACCGGCCCCCAATCGCTGATTAGCCGACTGGACCGGCGGCTTGGCTTGAGCCAGGCCCGGGATCACCAAGTCAGCCCGACCTGGAACTCGGGCCCCGACCGGGAGCGGTTTCAGTGGACCATTCCGCTAGTCTTCTCGCCCCGCGAGCCGGCGCGGCTCTATGTCGCGTCTCAGCATGTCTGGCGGACCGATAACGGCGGCCGCCGGTGGACCCGGATCAGCCCCGATTTAAGTCGGCCTCGGCCTGGCGGCCAGACTGGATCGATTTCGGCTCTGACCCCGTCGCCTCGTGACCCCCGCACCATCTGGGCCGGCACCGACGACGGGCTGGTCCACCTCACGCGGGATGGTGGATTGACCTGGCGGGCGATCACCCCACCGGGGGTGACCGACTCGAGCCAGGTTACGAGCATCGAGGCATCGCGGCACCGGCCGGGCACCGCATTCCTGGCCGTCACCCGGTACCAGGTCGGCGACCGAGCGCCGTACCTCTACCGGACCGATGACCACGGCGCCCACTGGCGGCCGATCACCACGGGGCTCGCCGAGGACGACTTCGTTCATGCCGTCCGCGAGGATCCCGGCAACGCCAACCTGCTCTACGCGGCGACCGAGCACGGGGTTCGGATTTCGTTCGACCGAGGTGGCCGGTGGGAGTCGCTCCAACTCGACTTGCCCGATACACCGGTCGTCGACTTGGTGGTGGCCCGAAACGATCTGGTGATCGCCACCCATGGCCGTTCGTTCTATGTACTCGATGACATTCAGCCGCTCCGGCAGCTCGGTGCCGAGCCCTCGGGACCGGTCCGGCTTTTCGGGCCCGGGACGGTGTACCGGCGTTTGGAGGAGGCCTCCTTTCGCTATCTACTCCGAGATTCAGTCGCGACGTTCTCGGCCGAAGTCCTCGACGCGGCCGGATCGGTGATCCGGCACCTCACGACCGGAACCGGAGCGAGCCGAGGCAGCCATCAAGTGCGGTGGGATCTCCGATACCAGAGTCCACCCAACCTCCCAAATATGATCATGTGGGTCGGGCAACCGCTCGGCCCGCTGGCGCCGCCGGGTCGTGATCAGGTTCGGTTCACGGCGGACGGCACG
>JAYVJS010000689.1:0-2713 GCA_043769075.1 Gemmatimonadota bacterium
TGCCGGGGAGCTGAAAGCCGAGACTGTCGCGACTGAGCGGGTCTACCAGACGCCGTGCGACATCTACGCCCCCTGCTCCGTCGGTGCAACTCTCGACGAGACCACGATTCCACAACTCACCTGCCGGGTCATTGCCGGGGCGGCCAACAACCAACTCAGGACTCCGGAGGACGGGGCCCGGCTGGTAGCACGGAAGATCCTCTACGCCCCTGACTACGTGGTGAACGGGGCCGGCGCGGTATCGCTCGCGATGGTGGACGAGGGGGCGACGTTCGCGGCGATCGAGGCGGCCATTCACCAGATGGACGCCCGGCTGACCGGGATCTTCAAGGAAGCCGCCGCGCGAACGGAGTCGCCGGTCGAAGCGGCGCGGCGGATGGTCGAACGACGCCTGGCAACGATCACGAGCTGACCTTCGAACCGAGGTGCCGGATGCGATTGGCCACACTGCTGGTGCTCGCCGGGACTGTCGTCGCGAGTCCGGCCGCCGCCCAGGACCGCGAAGTCGAGATTCAATGGGGCGTCAAGATTCCGCTCCGCGACGGGATCCGCTTGAACGCCACGGTCTACCGGCCGCGGGGTGTCACGGCGCCCGGGCCGGTGGTCTTTACCCTAACCCCCTACATCG
This sequence comes from Gemmatimonadota bacterium, assembly GCA_043769075.1. Taxonomy (GTDB): domain Bacteria; phylum Gemmatimonadota; class Gemmatimonadetes; order Gemmatimonadales; family GWC2-71-9; genus SHZU01. Next base: position 629 of record JAYVJS010000689.1, read on the forward strand.
GCGACACCTACCATAGGTTCGCGATGGAAATGGCCCGAGACGGCTACACCTTCGCCGCCGTCGATGTCCGGGGTCGGGGCAATTCCGAAGGGGCCTTCGAGCCGTTCGTCAACGAGGCCCGGGACGGCTATGACGTGGTCGAGTGGTTCGCGGCGCAGCCGTGGAGCACCGGCAAGATCGGGATGTGGGGCGGGTCGTACGGCGGATTTGATCAGTGGGCCACGCTGAAGGAACTTCCACCCCACCTCATCACGATCGTGCCGGTTGCCCCAGCGTATCTCGGCATCGACTTCCCGATGGTGGGCAACATCTTTTCGACCTACCTGCCCCAGTGGCTCACCTTCACCTCCGGGAAAACCGCCCAGGCCCAGATCTTTGCCGACATGAGCCAGTGGGCCGGGTACGCCAAGATCCTCCGCCGGGAGGGGCTGCCCTTCCAGGCGCTCGACAGCATTGCGGGCAACCGGTCGACGGTGTTTCAGAAATGGTTGGCGAACCCGATACCTGGTCCCTATTGGGATGCCACCTCACCCACGCCCGGGCAATACGCCCGGATGACCCAGCCGATCCTGACGATCACGGGGCACTATGACGGTGATCAGCTCGGCACCCTGACCCACTACCGGGCCTTCCTCCAACACGCAACGCCCGAGGCCCGGCAGAACATCTATCTGGTGATCGGCCCCTGGGATCACGGCGGGACCCGGGTCCCAACGGCTGAAGTCAACGGCGTCACGTTCGGACCGGCCAGTTTGCTCAGCATCCATCAGCTCCACAAGGCCTGGTACGACTGGACGCTCCGGGGAATGGGTTCGAGACCCGAGTTCTTGAAGAAGCGGGTGACCTACTACGTCGCCGGGTCCAACGGCGACGTCTGGCGTTATGCCGACAGTCTCGAGGCCGTCGCCACCGACACCAAGAGGTTCTATCTCAACTCGACCGGTGGAGGGGCAACCGACCTCTTCGGCGGCGGCCGGCTCGATCCGACGGCGCCGGACCGCTCGGATCCCGACGTCTACACTTACAACCCGCTCGATCCCCCGGCCCTCGGCGATGTCACCCACCCCTCGGCCCTCTCGTTCATCGATCAGGGCCGAGTGCTCAACACCCGGGGTAACGGAGTGCTCTACCACACCGAGCCGTTTGGGGAAGAGACCGAGATCGCGGGGAATGTGGCGCTCACGATCTGGCTGGCGCTCGACGTACCCGACACCGACCTCGCCGCCACGCTGTTCGAGATCCTTCCGGACGGAAAGAGCATCGAACTTGCCAGTGCCCAACTCAGGGCCCGGTACCGCGAATCCCTCCGGCAGGAGAAACTGGTTCCACCGGGCGTGCCGCTCCCGTATCAGTTCACCAATTTCAATTGGTTTGCCCGCCGGATCGCGAAGGGAAGCCGGCTCCGGCTCTTCTTCCGCTCGCCAAACGGAACCGAACTTCAGCAAAACTTCAACGCCGGCGGCGTGGTGGCGAAGGAAACCCGGAAGGACGCGCGAACGGCGCGGATCACGGTCCTCCACGATCGGGCCCACCCGAGCGTCTTGGTGGTACCGATCCGATATTGACAGGCGACGGGATGATCCCCTCTCCGAGCTTCAGCGTCGCAGCCGCTCAGTCGTAGGAGAACATCAGGGAATGGAAACGCCACCCTTCCCGCTGGTGGATGGCCAGGAGAACCAGCCGGCCCCGGCTGGTCTCGTCGTTCTGCCAGAACACGAAATCGGCCCACACGCTCGCGATCCGGCCGCGCCGCTCCACCCGGACGTTTTCGAGCCGTTCTCCCATCCTCTTGCTGGCCCCGAAACCCCGCTCCTGGGCAGCGTAGAACTGGTCGAGCCCTCGACTGGAAACGCCTCCCTCCGCGGTGGTCGACGCCACTGTGAAGGTCGGCCGAAACAACGACCGCCACTGCGGGAGGGTCTCTTTGGTGTAGAGGTCGATATAGTCCGCCACTAACCGCTCGAGGCTCCGATCGAGGTCCCCAACATCCTGCCCGACCGCCGGGGTTCCCAGGAACAGCACCCACCCAATCGTCAACGTCAGCCATCTCATGTCGGCGGCCCCGAGTTCGAAGGATGTCGAAAC
>JAYVJS010000690.1:0-5103 GCA_043769075.1 Gemmatimonadota bacterium
GCAGTCCGTGAACGGCGCCGACGAGCCGACGAGTCCGTACCGGGTGCTGGTTGGTTTGCGGCGGGCCTCTTGGTCGGGTACGCCCAATCCGTTTGCCGAGCGGGCCGCCGGCTTTGGCCTCACCGAGAGCCAACTCGAGGGGTGGCTGGTCCGGGCGCTCGAGGGATGGCGGGCTACCCTTCCGGATACCGTTCTCGAGCCGTGGGACTTCCACCACTTCGTTGGGGCCGCCAGCCGGCGACTGAGCCCGCTGATACCTCGCGACTCCTTGATTGGTCTCAATCGCCGTTTCTATGAAACGCTAGGGGCGCCGGTCGACTCGCTTGGGGTTCGCTACGATCTCGACCCCAGACCGGGCAAGTACCCCACGTCCTACACCACCTTCGGGGCTCGGCCGATCCTGAAGGGTGGCCGATGGGTTCGCTCGGAGCCGTGGATTTTCACCTCGTATCAAACCGGTGGGCTCGACATTCTTTTCGAATTGTTGCACGAGACCGGACACGCGGTTCATATGGCCGCGATTCGAGCCCGACCCGCTTTTGCCGACTGGCCGGAGAGCGACACGTTTACGGAAGGGATCGCAGACCTGGCCGCGCTCGAAGTCTTCGAACCGCTATGGCAGCGGACGTTCGTGGGCCGAGCGGCGTCGCTAACTGAGTCCATCAGGGCAAAGTACGGTGGCGTCGTGATGGACATCGCGTGGGCGCTATTCGAGCTCCGGGTTCACCGGCCGGATGCGGCGTCGCCGAATGTGATCTGGGGCGATCTGATGAGCCGGTACTTCAAGATTCGGCCCCACCCTGAGTTGTCGTGGTGGGCGATGCGTGGGCAGCTGGTTGAGTCGCCCGGCTACATGATGAACTATGCGCTCGGTGCCTTTGTGGTGGCCGACCTGCGGCGAGCGCTGGCCGCCCGCCTCGGACCAATCGCCGCCGGCCGGCCCGGATGGTACCGGGTGGTTTCCGATCAGATTTTTCAGTTCGGGGCGGCCCGGGCGGCGGACCGGATTACTCGTGATGTGCTCGGCCGCCGAGTCGCTCCGGAGGCCCTAATCGACGACTTGGCTCGAATCAGAAGACCTGGACGTCGGTGAACAGGCCGAGGACCGCGGTGACGTTGGCGAATTGATCGAACTTGGCTCCGGCCGGCGCGGGCCGCTCCGTCGTCAGAAATTCCCTCGAGGCGGTGTCGGTTTGGTCGTTGTCGATAGCCTCGATGCCGCTGCGGATTGTGAAGGAGTAGACGTACTCTTTCGTGGAAACGGCCTCTCGCCCTCGGGCAACCCTGAGGGTGTAGTTCCCCTTCGATAGCTTGATGTTCGCGTCGGAGTTGAGGTCCTGCCAGGCTTCGTAAGCAGCGCCCGCGGCGGGGTCGGAGTCAGCCCTCACTTGGCCGGAGGTACTGAGGAGCTGATAGCGGACGGTGCCCTCCTCGGCGATTTCCGCGCCTCGGCCTTCGTCGCCCAGAAGTTCGCCGGTCGTGATCCGGAGGTATTCGTCTCCGGTCACCTTGAACCGAAAGAAGTCGTCCTTGTCGCCGACCGATAGGGCACTGTTGACCGATACATTGGACCGACCCTGCTCAAGGTTGCCGATGAAACGGGCCTCGATCCGGCGGTCGAATCCGATGTCCTGGGTGTAGCGGGCAAGGATGGTCGGGGTGGTCGCCATCCCACAGAGTATCGGACCGAGACCCCTACGCCTTGAGGCGGTCTCGGGCGGCCCGGAGCAGGCCCGGGAAGTTGGTGATCATTCCTGCACATCCGATCGACCACAACCGGGTTGCTGTCTCGCTGTCGTTGACAGTCCAAACATGGACCGGGTGGCCGAGGGCCCTGGCATTTCGCACGAACCGCCGGGTTGGAACTGGGATGACGCCGCGGTATCGGTCGGGAACCGAGTAGAGGAGCACCCCTCGGTCCCGAGGCTTCAGCCGAAGAACGGACCGGACGGCCAGCTCAGTGATTTCGCGTCGAGATGCCCCTGCTTGGAACGGCCGGTCCATGAAGGGGGCAATTGCCCCGGGCTCGAACGAGGCGACGACCACCCGGTTGACCGCTCCGGCCGCGACGAGAGCCTGCCGGACTGGGGCCGCCGCCTGAACCTCCTTGAGCTCAAGGAGTATGGGGATATCCGGGTACCTCACCAACACCTCTTCAAGGGTGGAAATCCGGACCCCGCAGCCCCGATGCGGGAACTCGGCACGCCCCGGGGTAAACCGAGCCCCGGCATCGACATGCCGGAGGTCGGCCAGGGTCCGGGCCGCCAGCGGACCGGTCGCATCAGTGGTCCGATCCAGAGTCGGGTCATGGAAGACTACCGGGATCCCGTCCGCCGTCAATCGAACGTCGAACTCGAACGCCTCCGCCCCTTGGGCCACGGCGAGGTCGAACGACGCCACGGTGTTTTCGGGGGCCTGGCCGGACGCCCCCCGGTGACCGATGATCGGGCGCTGGTCCGGATCGAGGAGAAGATCGGCGTTCACGTCCCGCCAGAAAGCCGGAACGCACGGGAGACCGTTGCCTTGTCGGTCGCTAGCTCAAGGTTGACGATCGGCACCCTGAAACTGGCCCGGCGGCTCGATCCGGGCGCCACCAGCCGGACTTCGAGCACCAAGCTTCGGGGTGGCTTGTCGGGCCAGATCACCACGGTCGAGTCATCCTGGACCTTGCCTTCGTCGAGAATTCGGAGTGATTCGACCGCAAAAGCCTCTGGCTGTTCGGCCCGGACCACGAATCGCCGAGCCTCGGTTAGATCGTCGCCCCATTGAAGCACTCCAACGACGCTGCTGTCCGCCTCGGCCTCCGCCGGAGCCAAGGCGGAGAACGTGTCATGAAAGGCCGCAAATCTCGGGGTTCGCCGATTGGCAACTTCGATCATCCGGGGCCGGATACTTGAGGTAAACAGCGTCCTGCCGCTAAGGAGGCTGGAATAGCTGCCCAGGTCCTGGCTGCCGCAACAACCGTAAACGGCCATCCGGTAGAGGTTTCCGAAGGGGGCCCCGGTGGTACCTCGGCCAGTGATCCGGAACAGGGGGGTCGAGCTGGCTGGGCTATCGGGGCTCCAAGCGGTAATGACCGCCTCGGAGCTCGAGCTTTCTGAGCTGAGGCAATGCCGAACATCGAAGGACTCCTCCAGGACCCGGTGCTCGGGCTCCCCCTGACCGACCACCGAGACCAGGCGGAACTGCCGGCTAACCGTTTGGACCGACTTGCACCCGGCCGCGTCGACGTAGATCCGAAGCTGGGACCGGGCTTCGTGGCTGACCACCCCTCGGGCGGAGACCGGGCCACCGTCGGTGCGGCTCGACTGGGGGGGCAGAGAGAGGACCTGGCAGCCGCCTAACAAGGCCATCAGCCCCAATGCCAGTTGCTGCGCGTGACGTTTCGACATCAGACCCCATGACGGATCGACACGCTCACCCGAGGTCGCGACCGATCCGTTGCCGTTCCGTACCCAATTTGTGGTCGAGAGACCGCACTTTAGTATCGTGAAAAACAAGTGGAACCTTTTTTGCTGATAGTGTAAACCGTCGGCAACGCGATGCCGATAGTGGCGTGCAAAGACAGACCGCTTGGGCGGTCGGAGGTTGTCCGAATGCTCGATCCGATGCTCCACCACCTGCACCAGGCCAAGCTGTCGGCCCAGTTTTTTGCCCAGATGATTCAACTGGATCCCGAGTTGGTTCTCCCAGCCGCGTTGCCGCTTCTTGCGGCACGCCTGATGGGAACCGACGGGACCGAGGACGATGTCGACGAGGGCCTGGACTCTCCAGATCTCGCGGTGATGTAGCTCACAAACGTAAGCCCCCGCCGAGCCTCCGGTCGCCATGCGGCCGGAGGCTTTTTGTTGCTGGAACACTGCAGGCCGAGTTCGACACTGCACCTATTTGCACCACTACTTGAACGCCTGGTCGACCTCGACCCGATAGCCGTTGACCAAGGCGTTGGTCTCGTTCGCCATTCCGATCACGCTCATGAGTTCGCCGAGCATCGCGTCGGTCATCCCCTTTTTTCTGGCCGCCGCCGTATGGGAGGCGACGCAGTACTCGCAGCCATTGGTGGTACTAACCGCGACGTAGATCAGTTCCTTGGTCAGGGCGTCGAGCGCCCCCGGTGCCATGACCTCCTTGACGCTCGCCCAGGTCCGTTCCAGCGCGGCGGGGTCATTGGCCAGGACTTTCCAGAAGTTGTTGATCCAGTCGACTTTCCGGCTGGTCATGATGTCGTCGTACACGGCCTTGACCCGGGCCGAGGCCTCTGGGTATTCGATTGGCGGCAGTGCAGGCACCTCTACCTCCCTAGTAGGCCGTTGAAGACCATCCGATAGGTTCCGTGGGGCTGGGACCGAAACATCATTTCAGGGCCGAAAAGATACAGTGACCCGTTGCCGACCTTCGCTTCAATGGCCGCGACGCCGCCCTCAAGGTAGGTCTGGCCCCAAGCCCAACCGCTCCGGAGTGAATTGGCGGTGGCAAACCACATCACCGGGCGAACCCCTCTGGCGGCCGCGTCCGGCAACAGACGGAACACCGGGCTCTCGTCAAACAGCACGATTGCCGAGCTCGCCATCCCGGCCGCGCTCGGCGCCGTGCTGTCCACCGCGACTTCGAGCAGGGACGCGGGGACGAAGAACCGCTCGCGAGGGAGGGGGTGGATGGCGCCGGCGGGGGTCCGTTCGACCAGGTGGCTCTCCACCGGGAGGCCAAGGTGCCGGGCCAGCTCGGTGGAGCTACCAAGGGCGATGATCCGGCCTCCGTTCTCGAGGAAGGCTTTGAGTGCCGGAACCGTCTTCACCGCGGTGACCCGCCCGATCCGGTCTTGGAACTCCGCCGGCCGGTCCAGAGGCGGCGGCGCCGCCTCTGGGCGGGGGCTCCGATTGGTCACGGCCTCGGCAACCTGAGGAATCGCGCCGGTGACGAACAAGAGAGCGTCGAATTGCTGGTTGAGATTGCCGTCGTCAAGTCGCTTCGGGTAGACGACCTCGAAGGGAAATTCGAATTGCTCCAGGATGTACCGGACCCAGCCCGAGGGGATCGAGCCCCCGTATTGATCCCAGAGCCCGACTCGCACCGGTTTGATGGGGCTCCCGGAGGCCGATCCCG
>JAYVJS010000691.1:0-6355 GCA_043769075.1 Gemmatimonadota bacterium
GCCAGCGGCGCCCATCAGATCCGGGCCGAAGCCGATGGGTTCCAACCAGTCGAAGAAACGGTCGATCTCGTGGCCGGCGACGTCAGCACCTGGGGTCCCCGTCTCACTCGGGTCAAGAAACCAACCCCGACGCCGGTTCCGAAGAAAGCCGTCATCATCACGTCGAACGAGAACCCCAAGGTGGGTCCGGTGGAGCCGAAACCGGAGGCCAAGAACAGCTGCTCCACCTCGTTCAACGCGAGCCAAGACTGGGACCAAGTCCTGAAACAGTGTGAGGGGGAGGGCCGGGCCGGCGGCGTCCTCGCTCAGCAAATCCTCGGCTTCATGTTCGAGAAGGGATTGGGCACCCCGGTCAACCGTGTGGTGGCTGCCGATTGGTACCGAAAGGCCGCCGACGCGGGGAACGCTAAGGCCCAGTATTACTACGGCCGCTTGCTTCTCGAGGGGGGCGGCGGGGTTCGTCGCGAGCGCGAACAGGCGGTCGGGTGGTTCACGAAGGCGGCCGAAGCCGGCCAAGGCGAAGCAATGGCCGCGCTGGGCCGAGCGCTCATGAAGGGCGAAGGCATCGATCGAAACAAGTCGGAAGGCCTCCGGTGGTACGAGCGCGCCGCCGCTAAAGATGTGGCGGAGGCCCAGTATCAAATGGCCTTGCTCTACAAGAATGGCGAAACGGTTGCAAAGTCGAACAGAGTCGCTCTTGAGTGGATGGAAAAGGCCGCAAAAAAGGGTCATCCCAAAGCCCAAGCCGAGGTCGGCAAGCTGCGAGAGGCGGTTGCCAAGGGCTCGTAGGACCGGGATCGGTTCGTGGCCCCGCTCGTTCGCCTGGTCCCGGTGCCTCCAACCCCCGGGGCCCCGGTCACCGTGGATCGGTCGCCATTTTGGATTGGGTCGGGTGGCAACGCGGCCCTTCAAAGCTCCCTCCCGGGCGTGGCCGAGCGGCATGCGTCGATCACGGTCCAGGCGGACAGCCTCTACTTGTCCCCGTTCCCCGGGGCCCCACCGCCTCGGATCGGTGGCCGGCCGGTTACCCGATCAACCCAGCTTCGCGACCGCGATCGAATCGAGATTGGGCCCGTGGGCAAATGGGACGTGGCCATCGGTGACGTCCGACCCGAGCCCGCCGCTCCGGCGCCGCCGCTGGCCGCGGCTCCTCGCCCCCCGGCCGTTCAACCGTCACGGCCTCGGCCGGCGGCTTCCCCACAAGGGCGATTCCCCCGATGGGCGACGGCCTTGCTCGTCGCGCTCGCCCTGGTCGCGATCGTCGGTGCCTACATCGGATACCAGGCATGGTCCAACGCTCAGGCGGTGGCCGGTCAGCCTGCGGATTCGTTCACCGCTCGGGAAATTCAACTCTACGATTCATTGATGACTGAATCGAGTCGTTCGATCGAGCGGGGATCGACGCTCCTCGAACTCGGGCTTCGTGACGCCGCCCGGGAGGAATTCGCCCTGGCGCTCGCGGCCTTCGAAAAGAGCCTCCTGGCCGACAACCGGTTCGTCCGCCCTACCATTGAAGCGCTGGCCGCCACCGTCTCCGAAGTCTATCGTTTCAACCGGCTAGACGCCCCCGCCGCTTTTTCTCGGGGCGGAGGTCGTCGGATGGACCTCAGCAAGAACCTCCCGGCCCGACTATCGACTGATCAATTCCGAGTGGCGGTGGAACAAGTCAGACTCGGATTCCGGCGTCGGTTCACCCGCGACATCGAGATCACCGGAGCCGACCACCCAGAGCACCTCTCGTTGTATGGGCCAGGCGGCGCGCTTGACATTCGGGTCAAGAATCTTTCTCGCGAGCAGACCGGATTCCTGATTGCCGGTTTCGGCGCCGTCGGGATCCGGGTCAAGGATTTCTCCAGCGACGACATCCTCCAACGCCAGATCCGAGCCGCCATGGCCGCCGGCCTGGCCGACCGGGCCGGGACCGGCCTCCACCTCCACATCGACCGCTATCGCGATCGCCGCGATCGGTACACCGTACCGGCCCGTTAGGCAAACCTGAGGAGCTGGGCCCCGAAGGCCTCGGCCGACTCGGGCCGATGGTCCGGCGCCGTCGCCAACGCGGCGTTGACCACCGCCGCCAAGGCCGCCGGAACCTGGGTCCGGTGCTGAATCGGGATGGCCGGTTCACCATCTCGGATTCGGGTCCGATACGACTCCGTCGATTCGGTGGCCCCGAAATCATACGGCAGGTGCCCCGTCAGCAACTCATAGATCGTGGCTCCCAAGCCGTAGACATCGACGGCAACCGTCGCGGTGTTGGGCTGCCGGAGCAGTTCCGGCGCCGCCCAGCCGAGGGTTCCCACCTCGGTGTCCTCAAACCGCGAGGGCGATCCCCTCGCAGGAGAGCCCCAGGCAGCGACCCCGAGATCGGTCAAGCGAACCTCGTCCCGTTCGCCGAGCAGAATGTTTGAGGGTTTGATGTCCCGATGGATGATGTCGTTCCGGTGGAGCCAGGCGGCGGCCTCGGCAACTCGCGCCACCACCCGGCACCCTTCGGCGATCGTCAGACCAGGCGAGCCCTCGCGGACCCGGTCGCGGAGATTGCCCGATGGAAGGTACTCGAGCACCAGGGCCAATGGATCGGTCAATCGCTCCACCAGCCCGACCAGCCCGCACCGCCCCCCTACCGCCACCAAGATCCGACCTTCGATCTCGAAACGGGCCACCCGATCGGGTCGGGTCGAGGTGAGGATTTTGACCGCCACCAGCGAGCCGTCCCGCCAACGGGCTCGCCAGACCTCGCTACCGTCCCGAGCCGCGAGAAGGGCTCGATCGGTCAGCCCGGGCACTCGCCCGATCATTAGGGCTGCTGAAACTTGAGCCGCGACACCTCGGCGATCGTGATTTCGTCGCCGTCGGCGAGCGGGACCTGCTGGCCCCTGACCGCCGCGATCCCATTGAGACTCGTACCGTTGGTGCTCGAGTCCACCAAGCAATAGCCGGCTCCACTCCGCGACACGGTGCAGTGGAATCGCGAAATCAATCGAGCCGAGTCACTGATGATCAGGTCGTTGCGGTCCTGGCCTCGTTCCGATCCGGCGGCGGCCCCGATCCGAAAGGCCGGCCGCTCTCGCCCGATGGTGATGACGGTGCCCTTCCCAACCCCATCGACGATCTGAAGAACCACGTTTCGGCTCGCCGCGGCGCCGGGGCCGCCGCCAGCATTGACCCGACGGTCGTCGCGGGTCCGGAGCCCCATCGAAACCACCATGAGGCCCAACAGGACGACGGCCGCGAGTCCCACTCCGACCAAGATCAACAGCCGGCGACTGTCCGCGGCACGCTGCTTCCGCTGGAGTTCGTCAAGGAGACTCAACGCGGGCGGATAGCTTGGACTCCGATCCAACACGTAGCGGAGGTTCTCTTCGGCATCGGCCCATTCCTTCACGGCGAGATAGTCTCGAGCCGCTGCCAGTTTGGCTTCGAAGACACCCCGGGTCGACTCATCGAGGTTCCCGGATTCGAACGCCCGCGACCGAGCGGCTTGGAGGTCCCGCCGGGCCAGCGCCACTGCCGCCTCCGCATCCGTCGCTTCGACACTCCCCCGAGGGGCCATGACCAGCACCGAGGTCCACCGCTCAATTCGCTCGTTGACATGATCGATCGAGGGATCGGCGATATTGTCGGCCGCAACAGCCTGCGCAACGGCCGCTCGGAGGGCTTCGGCTTCGTCGCTTGAGGCCTGGCGGGTAGTGTCGACCCCTTGAAAGCCGGCCAACACCAGCGCGGCGAGAAACCACAGGTTGGTCATGAATCCCCCGTTACGACGAATTGGCCCGCGATGCGGTGATGTCGGAGGGCTTCCGGGGCGGGGCCTCGGCCACATCAGCCCGAAGTGGTGACCGCCCCGAAGGCGCCGCGGCCGCGGGGCGCGGGGCTGGCCGAGCGCCGGACGGGGATGACGGTCCCACCGCCAGCCCGGCACCTGCCCCCCACAGCAGCCGAGGAACGACTATCCAAACTTCGAGCAACAGGATCAGCAACACTCCCGCCACCAACGCCCCACCGTACCAGCCTTCCCGGCCCGGAACTGTGACTTGTGGCGGGCGAACGAATCCGGGTGCGATGCCGCCGAACGCCGGCAGGGCAACAACCGGCCCCCTCCAGGTCGCGGCGCCAGCCGGGATCATGCCGCCGTCGAATTCAAGCCCGAGCACCAGTCGATCGGAGCTGCGGGCCAACATCGAGCGCTCGACCGCCGGGACCGGAAAACTGACCAGCCAACTGGTCTGGAGAACGCCCGCCATCGTTGCCAGAGGGCGGGCTAAGTCGAAGGGGCTCGGATTGCCGGCAATCTCAAAGACCTGGCCCCGAGGCCCCGCCAATTGGTCGAGGGCAGCCCGATCCAGACTGCCGATCCCGAGGATCCCAATCGCGGCGGGACTTGCCGAGACCGCCCCGCTCACCTCGGCCAATCCCGCCGCGCCGGTCAGTAATCCGGTATCGTCGCCTGGCCGAACTTCGTTGTTGCCATCGGTAATCACAACCAGAAGGCCAACCGTGGAGGGCCCGGCTCGCCCCAGTTCATCGCCAAGTCGGCTGATACCGAGGGTCACCGCGCTGTACAGAGCCGTGTTCTCCCGATCTGGTCGGGGGAGTCCGGTGATCGCCGACCCCGCCGAGTCAGGGGTCTGGAACCGAGCGGCTCCGATTCGACGGGCGACATTCGCACTGCCGAACGGGGCCACCGCCACCCGAACCGAGGCCCGCGGCAAGGAATCCAGCGATCCCAGGAACTGGCGCAGCACCAGCCGCGCCGAGCCGATCTTCGAACCCTTCATGCTGCCGCTGACGTCGACCAGGATGAGCACTCGCGCGCCAACCGGGGTCGTCGTGGCGAGGGCAGCCGATCCCCTCAACGTGTCGCCCCGAAACACCGCCCGCCAGCCCGCCGCCCGGTCCGCCGGGTCAATCGCGATCAGCTTGACAGCCTGGTCCGGCGCCAACGTCGCCCGGACCGTTAGGCAGGACATCGAGCCGTCCGCCGTGCACCGCATCAGCGTGGCTGGCCGCCCGGCCTGGCCCCCGCCGCAACCAGTCGCTGCCAGCAGGGCAACTCGCCAACGGCCTTTCACCGGCCACCTCCCGCGCGCCCTACCAAATACTCGACCTGATCGATTCGGATCCGGTCGCCTGGCGACAACGCCGTTCCGGCCCGAATGGCCCGTCCGCCGATCATAGCCGGCGATCCCCCAGCCCCGGCCGGCCCGGCTCGGCCCTGCCCACCGACTGATTCCACCCGGACCTGATTCCCGATCACAGCCGGCCGCCCGGCTTCGATTTCCCATTCCCGATGTTGCCAGAGGCCGACCGGCCGACCGGACGGCACCCGTTCAACCACCCACGAGCCGGGCAGTTCCGCCAAACAACTGTACCCGACCAACGCGCCGAGCATCAGGAATGCGGCCAACTGCCAGAGTGCCGTTGGCCCCGGCGTTGAAAGCAGCCCGGCACCAAGCAAACCGGCGGCGGCTCCCCCGGCGACGGCCCGGACGAGTCGGAGCCGGCCCCCGACCGCCATCGGTGCGCTGATCGCTCCGCCCAAGGCCCCGCCGGCCAACGTCCAGACCAATACTCGGGTGATCACAAAGCCCACAGCCGACCGATCGAGTCCAAAGGCCCCAGTCACCAGAAATGCGATCAGGCCGCCGGCCGCCGCCCCGCCCGCCCCCAACAGCAGCCCGATGCCGGCGGCCCGGCCCACCCGCTCCTCGCGAAGACTTGCCGACCCCGCGCCGACCATTCCGCCGATCCCGGCACCGAGAAGGGCCAGGACAGTCAGGTCCAACGCGCCATAACTACTGATCACCGGCCCGAGGGTCGTGATCGTCTGAGCTCCAATCCACGCCGCGGCGGCCCCGGTCGTCCCGACTGCGCCGCCGAAATAGCTCGACCGCGAGAGTGATCGCCAGAAGGAGAGCGCCATGTCTTACCGCTCCTCGCCGCGTTCGCTGAGCGAGCTGATTTTCCAGGACCCCGCCTCGGCCCGGAGGACCGCGTCGCAGCGAATCCGGAACTGCAGGGGTGCCGAATGATCCGGCACTAAGGTCAGGTCAATCACGAAAGCGGCGGTCGCTCCATTCGTGGTCGCGGCAATACGCGGCCGGGTCGCCGTGGCCTTCAACTGTTTGATCTCCTTGAGGAAGCGTTCCTGCCACGCCTCCGCCTGCTCGGTCGTGAGGCCCGGGTAGACGGCGCGGATCTGGCCAAGGCTCCGACTATTGATCGCGGCGATGTAGACATCGATCGCCTCCCGGGCCGGCGCTTCGTCGAACGGCTTCGGCGCCGGGGGTGGTTCGGTCACGACCGGCACACTCGTCGGCGTCGAACTCGGCACCGGGCCGGGTACCGACTC
>JAYVJS010000692.1:0-2948 GCA_043769075.1 Gemmatimonadota bacterium
CGAGTACCTTGGTGCCGACGCTGTCGGTACTCATGACCAGCACCGGCTGCCGAAGCCCCGGCGGGATCCGGATCATCCCCCCGAACGCCCCCACGTGCCCGACCGACAGGTCGGTCCTCGTGCTGGCCACCGCCGTGCCGATCCGGCGTTTGGCGGCCTCAAGGGCCTTGAGGTCGACACCGGCCGCCGCGTATTGACGATCGGTCATGACAGCGGCTCGGCCGCGGGGACATGAGTTAAATCGACAAAGGCCTGGACCCGATGCTGGAGCGCTGCGAAATCAACGCCTTCGAACCCTTTGATCCCGAACCCCTGAACCGCGAACGATCCCGTCGCCGCGCCATAGATCATGGCCCGTCGGAGCTGATCGGGCGCGGTCGAGTCGACTCGGGCGAGATACCCCATGAAACCGCCCGCGAAAGCGTCACCGGCGCCGGTCGGATCAAAGACCTCCTCCAAGGGATAGGCTGGCGCATAGAAGGTCCGTTCCGGTTCGACCAACAGGGCCCCATACTCACCTTGCTTGATCACCACCCGTTTCGGTCCTTGGGCCAGAATCCACCTCCCGGCCTTGTGAATGTTCCACTTGCCGGAGAGTTCCCGAGCCTCGCTGTCGTTGACCAACAGAATGTCGACCTTCTTGAGCAATCTCATCAACTCGGGGCGCTTGCCCTGAATCCAGTAGTTCATGGTGTCGCAGACGACCAGTCTCGGCGTCTTGATCTGATCGAGGACGCCCAGCTGGAGCTCCGGGTCGATATTGCCGAGGAAAATGAACTTCGTCGCTTGCCAGGCCTGCGGCAGCTTCGGACGAAAGCTGGCAAAGACGCCGAGACGGGTCTCGAGCGTCTCCCGGCTTTGGAGGTCATAGCTGTACTTCCCCTTCCAGCGAAAACTCTCCCCCTTCACTCGCTCGACCCCCGACCAGTCGATGCCCCGGGGCGCCAGCCGATCCAACTCCTGGGTCGGATAATCATCACCGATAACGCCGACGACTTTGACGGGGGCAAGCAACGACGCGGCGACGCTAAAGAAGACCGCTGAACCGCCCAAGGCGTCAGCGGTTTCGCCGAACGGCGTGTGGATCGAGTCCAATGCCACGCTGCCGACCACGAGTAGCGGCATGCTACATCCGATCCGGGGCCCGTAGCCCCAACAGGTTGAGTCCGTTTGCCAGGACGATCCGAGTCGCTCGGGCCAGGACCAGCCGAGCCAGTTCGACCTCTTTCGCCTCACCGAGCACCCGGCACTGGTGGTACCAGCCATGTGTCATCCGGGCCAGCTCCTCCAGGTAGACCGTGATCCGGTGCGGCTCACGAAGGGCCGCCGCCCGGGTGACGAGTTCCGGAAATTCGAGCAGCTTCTTCAAGAGTTCGACGTCCTCCGGGGCCGGCAGAGCGGCGAGATCAGCCGTCGAGCCGACCGACTCCGGGGTTCGGTCGGCCACCCGGAACAGGCCGGCCATCCGCGCGTGGGCCATTTGGACGTAGAACACCGGGTTTTCATCGGTCTGTTTGGTGGCCAGCTCGATGTCGAATACGAAGGGTGTTTCGCCCCGCCGCATCAGAAAAAAGTATCGGGCCGCATCCACTCCGACCTCATCGAGGAGATCTCGCAGGGTGACGAAGTTGCCGGCCCGTTTCGACATCTTCACTTCTTCGGTACCGCGGACCACCCGGACTAATTGGACCAACGGCACTTCGAACCGCTCCCCCGGATAGCCGAGGGCTACCAACACCGCTCGCAGCCTGAGGATGTAGCCGTGGTGATCGGCCCCCCAGACGTCGATCAAATGTTCGAAGCCACGGTTGAATTTGTCGAGGTGGTAGGCGATGTCCGGCGCCAAATACGTGAAGCTACCGTCGCTCTTGCGGATGACCCGGTCCTTGTCGTCTCCGAACTCGGTCGTTCGCATCCAGGTGGCCCCGTCTTGCACAAAGAGCAAGCCTTTGGTCTCGAGCAGCCCGAGGGCCGCGGCGACCCGCCCGGTATCGTACAACGATTGTTCTGAGGTAAACACGTCGAAGCCGACCCCGAACTGTCGGAGCAATTCGTCTTGCTCGATCCGTTGGCTCGCCAGGGCGAAGGCGCGGCATGTTGCGATTGCTTCTGGTGCCGGGCGGTCGCCGAACTCAAGCCCCTCCTGCGCCAGGAGGGCGGCCGCTGTCTCGACGAGGTATTCCCCGTGATAGCCACCTTCGGGCACCGAACCGGTCCGGCCCAAGGCCTCTTGCACCCGAGCCCATAGGCTCAGGGCCAATTTGTCGATCTGGGACCCCGCGTCGTTGATGTAGAACTCGCGGGTCACGGCGTGTCCGGTCCACTCGAGGAGGGCCGCAATGCCATCGCCTAACGCCGCACCGCGCCCATGGCCCACGTGGAGCGGGCCGGTCGGGTTGGCGGAAACGAATTCAACGTTGATCCGGCGGCCCGACCCGCTGACCGATCGGCCATAGGCCGGTCCGGCACTGATCAACTCGGCGAGCTGGTGGGCCAGGGTGTCTTGGGCGAGCCAGAAATTGATGAACCCCGGGCCGGCAATCTCGGTCTTGGCGATGACCCCGGGCGGCAGCGCCAACCCCTGGACAATTTCGTCCGCGATCGCTCGCGGATTGGCCCGTCGCAGTTTCGCGACGACGAGCGCCAAGTTCGTCGCAAAGTCGCCGTGGCCCGGGTCACGGGGACGTTCCACGACGAACTGGGCGTCCGGCGTTCCAAGCGCACCGGCAATGCGTTCCAGCTCCCGGCGAAGAACGTCGGTCACTCGGCGGCCTTGTCCGGAGCCTTCTTCTTCGACTTGGCTGGAACCTCGGCACTTGCCTTCGGTGCGGCGTCGCCGGCGGCGGATGGCGCAGCGGCCGGGGCTGGGGCGGGGGCCGCCGACGGCTCACCGGAACCGGCGTCCTTTCTCGGTCCCTTCCCGTCTTTACCGTAGTCCGTGATGTAGA
>JAYVJS010000693.1:0-14704 GCA_043769075.1 Gemmatimonadota bacterium
ATAGTTGTTGGCCTGGGCGGTTGCCCCACCCCAGACCTGGTCGGGTCGGGCGCCGTTGACGAACCGGACCAGGTCGCGAGTTTCGTTAGGCAACGGCAATCGGGCCAGCTCTCTGGCGGCGATTGCGGTGCCGAACTCGGTGCCCTCGGGGTCGACCGCCACGACTGGCGCCGTGACGACCAACGAGTCAAGCGTCCGGACCGCGGCCTCGAGGGTTATGGCGAGCCGAGTGATCGACCCCGCTTCGACTCCGACCCGGTCGAGGACGGTGGCCCGGTAGCCGATCCGCCGCACCGTGAGGCGAAATTCGCCTGGGACGAGGAAGCCGATCCGGAAGTTACCGGCCGAATCAGTCAGCAGCTCTTGAGAGAACCCGCGATCGGGGCGGGCGATCCGGATCGAGGCGGCGCCGACCGGAGTACCATTGAGGTCGGCCACCCGGCCTTGGATGGTTCCGGTCGAGGCAACCTGGGCAAGGGCCGGAGCTCCCGCTAGGAGGAGCAGGCCCGTCATGCCGGGAAACGCCATGAAGCGAAACATATGAGAATGGCTCAAAGCTAAGTGGGTCCCGAGGGCATCTGTAAATCGTTGCATCCATGCTACAATTGATGTAGCGTCGCAACGGGTAACCGGTGTGCTTTGATGGCGGCATGCCACAAAGGTGGCATCGGCGAGACGCTTCCGCCGGGGTCGGTGGAGGGTTCAATCGACACGGTTCTTGCAACCTCGGCCCTCACGTCCGTAACCAACGCTTTTCGAAAGAACCAATGCGATGAGAGTTCTCCTGACCGGAAACCGAGGGTACATCGGATCGGTAATGACCCCGATGCTGATCGAGGCTGGACATGAGGTCGTGGGGCTCGACGCCGATCTCTACCGCCGGTGCACCTTCGCTGAGGGGGGCCGGATCGCTGAAGTTCCGACCATCGTGAAAGACGTTCGTGATGTCGAGGCGCGCGATCTCGAAGGCTTCGATGCGGTCATCCATCTAGCGGCCCTGTCGAACGATCCCCTAAGCGACCTCAATCCCGATTTGACCTACGCCATTAACCATCGGGCCAGTGTCCGGATTGCCGAACTGGCGAAGCAGGTTGGGGTTGGCCGGTATTTGTTTGCTTCGTCCTGTTCGAATTATGGCAAGGCCGGCGACAACATGATCGATGAGACGGGCGCTCTCAATCCGGTCTCGGCGTACGGTCAGTCGAAGGTCTGGGTGGAACGAGATGTGGCGCCCTTAGCCGGGAACGGCTTCTCCCCGGTGTTCCTTCGGCCGGCCACCGCGTACGGTGTTTCCCCTCGGTTGCGGTTCGACATCGTGCTCAACAATCTGGTCGCCTGGGGCATGACCAAGGGAGTCGTGCTGCTCAAGTCCGACGGCACGCCCCTGCGGCCGATCGTACACATCGCTGATATTTCACGGGCGTTCATCGCCGCCCTAGAGGCTCCAGCGTCCGTGGTGTGCGGCCAGGCCTTCAACGTAGGGCAGACGGCCCATAACTATCGGATTCGCGAGATCGCGGAAATCGTGGCCGAGGTGGTCCCGAACTGCCGAATCGAGTTGGATGCCGCCGCGGGGCCGGACAACCGGTCCTACCGGGTGAGCTTCGACAAGATCGCGAAAGCGCTCCCGGCGTTTCAACCCCAGTGGGACGCGCGGAAGGGCGCGATCCAGCTCTACGAGGCGTACCGCAAATCCGGGGTGACGCTGGAGGAGTTCGAGGGGCCCCGGTATCTCCGGGTCGCCCATATTCGGAAGGCCATCGCCGATGGAGTTCTCGACCAGGAACTCAGAGTCACTGAGCCCGCCGGCCAGCCGAGCTAGGTCTTCGTCAACAGGGGTATCGACGTGAAAATCCAGAAAACGACGCTTCAGGACGTGCACCTGATTCAGATGCAGCCCCATCGGGATGACCGGGGGTTCTTCAGCCGTTCGATGTGCATGAAGGAGTTCGCCGCCCACGACCTAGAGGTAAGCTACCCCCAGCACAATACTGCCTTCTCGCACACCAAAGGCACGATTCGGGGGATGCATTTCCAAGTTGATCCGCACTACGAGGTCAAGGTTGTCCGGTGCGTGTGGGGGGCGGTCTACGACGTGGTGGTCGACCTTCGGCCCTGGTCGCCAACCTATCTCAGGTCGGAAGGCTTCGAGCTGTCATTTGAAAACGAGCGGCAGCTCTATGTGCCGCGCGGGTTCGCGCACGGCTACCAAACGCTCCAGGACAATACGGTCGTCAACTACCTTTGCTCGGCCTTCTATGTTCCGGATTCGAATGGCGGGTATCGGCCGAATGACCCGGCCTTCGGGATTACCTGGCCCCTTCCGGTGTCGTGCATCTCGGAAAAGGACCAGGCCTGGGCCGACTTCAAGAAGTAGCTGGGCCTATTCGGCCCGGAGCATGTTGTTGTCACTGAGCATTTTCGCGGCCCGATGGATCCGCTCGAACGGCATTTTGGCGCGGGTGGCGATGTCGAGTAGCGTCCTGGTCCCGTCGGTCTGATTGAGGACCCAGAAGACCGGCAAGTTCGCGTCGTAGGCGCTCTTGTCGCCTCCGATTGCTCCGTAGAGCCCCCGCTTACCAAGGTTCGGTTCGCACTGCGGGACTAGGTTGACCGGCTTGTAATCGTTTTCCAGAATGTCGATGATCTCGAGCACGTGCCGGTAGGACCGTTCCATCGAGGCCCCGTCGATGAAGGAGAGATTGTCGGCCGAGGTGTGATACTCCGGAAACGCGCCAAACTTGCTTCGGGACAGGAGGCCAACGGCCAGATTGAAAGCCGGTGAGCAATACTGCCTTTCATCGTAGCCGTAGGGCCAGAAGTCAAGGATGTTGGGATTGGCCTCATGCTCGCGAAGGACATGCTCGACCGCCACGTCGACGAGTGCGTTGCCGCGCTGGCTCCGTTTGTAGGTTGGCCCCCCTGGATCGCCGACACACGACAAAATCAGCCCGTGTTTAACCTTGTGATAGGTGTCCTGATTGCGGGATAGCCAGGTGATCGACCCGATCGTCCCAGGGGCGAAGATGAACCGGTATGAGTAGCGGGTCTTCGCCCCGGTCAATGCCCGGGCCAAATGGGCGTTGAGGCTGATGCCGGAGCAGTTGTCGTTGGCGAGCGAAGGATGACAACAATGCGACGAGAACAGGATCTCGTCGTTGGTTTCGCCCTGGATGAAGTACTCGCCGTACGTGAGTGAACCCTGGTCGTTGTGGTCGGAGTCGATGAAGACCTCGTAGGTGCCGTCGGCCAGTTCGGTGAACTGGTTGTGCGGCATGCAGAAACCCCAATTGTCATTGTAGTACGAGGTTCGATACGGGATCAGATCGGGCTGATCGGGCATCGTGAAAATCTTCTTCTTGAGCTCGGCGAGCGGCAGTTTGGCGTGAATCGGACTACTGTAGTTGAGCACGTGGAGATTGTGCACTTTGAAATCAACGATCTTTTGGCCCGACGGATCCTTGATCCATGCATCTCGAATGTTCCACTCCCGAGGGATGGTCCAGTCAAACGCCGGGGTTCCGGACGGGACCTCATGGACGGTCAGATCGATGAGACGTTTAACGTGGCCGAG
Source organism: Gemmatimonadota bacterium (assembly GCA_043769075.1). Taxonomy (GTDB): domain Bacteria; phylum Gemmatimonadota; class Gemmatimonadetes; order Gemmatimonadales; family GWC2-71-9; genus SHZU01. Next base: position 3,575 of record JAYVJS010000693.1, read on the forward strand.
GGTCTCGCGCACCCCGTTGCCGGTGATGCTTCGGCAGATCGGATAAATGGTCGAAGCGAAAGCGTGCATCTCGCTCCCGACGCCGGCTTGAAACAGCGCCTTCGCGAGGGAATCACGAATTCCGGGCATGTCCGTATGACCTCTGGAAGCAAGTGTAGGTTCGGGGCTGACTTCTCGATCGGGACTAAGCAACGCCCTTGGAGCATGAAATAGGCCTGCCGGCCCGACCGAGTCACCCGAGGATTCAGCCCATAAACCATTGGGGTGGATGGCGTTGCCAAGGGCGATCGGGCCGTGAATCTTGTGCAATTATTGGCACGCTTGTTGCCTTCGCGGTGCTGATACGACGGACTCCAGGGAAGCGCTATCGATGACCAAGCCAGATCTCAAGTTGGATGCCTCCGAACGACTCCGAGCCCGGGCCCAGGAAATCATTCCGGGCGGCTGCCATACCTACGCGAAGGGCGACGACCAGTACCCAGTTCAGGCACCCGGCCACATCGTCCGGGGGCTTGGGTGTCGGGTCTGGGACTCCGATGGCAACCAATACATTGAGTACGGGATGGGAAACCGGGCTGTGACCCTCGGCCATGCTTTTCCCGAAGTCGTCCAGGCAGTGAGGGCCGAGCTCGAGCGTGGGGTCAATTTCTCCCGGCCGGCCGCGATTGAGGTTGCGGCCGCCGAGCAGTTCCTCGAGATGGTTCCGAACGCCGAGATGGTCAAATTCTCGAAGGATGGATCCGATGCGACGTCGGGAGCGGTCAAGATTGCCCGGGCCTATACCGGTCGTGATCTGATCGCGATTTGTGGAGACCATCCGTTTTTCGCGGTCGATGACTGGTTCATGGGGTCGACTCCGATTTGGGGGGGCGTTCCCGAGGCGGTACGGGGTCTGACCGTCAAGTTCAAATACAACGACATCGAGAGCGTAAAATCCTTGCTGGCGGCCCATCCCGGCCGGATTGCGGGCTTTATTCTCGAGCCCACCCGGGGCGGGGATCCGCAGCACAACTTTCTGCATGAGCTGAAACGGTTGGCGCACGAGGCCGGAGCGCTCTTCATTCTCGACGAAATGATCACCGGGTTTCGCTGGCACCGTTATGGGGCGCAGCATCGCTTCGGCATCGATCCGGACATGTCCACCTGGGGGAAGGCCCTGGCGAACGGATTCTCGGTTTCGGCCCTGGCTGGGAAACGCGAGTACCTCCGACTCGGCGACCTCGAGCAGTCGGACAAGATCCGGGTCTTTCTGATGTCGACGACCCACGGTGGGGAAACCCACGGCCTGGCGGCCGCGATCGCGACCATGAAGTTCTATCAGCGGGAGCCGGTCATTGAGCACCTCTACCGAGTTGGGGCCCGGCTCCGAACGGGGGTCGAGCAAGTAGCCCGGGCACGGGGGCTCGGGGCGCACATCACCGTCAGCGGGGCCGATTGTAACTTGGTGTTTGGCACCCTCGATCCGAATCTGAAACCGAGTCAGGCCTATCGCTCGCTTTTTCTGCAAGAAATCATTCGACGCGGGGTCCTGGCCCCGTCGTTGGTGGTGAGCTACGCCCATCAAGACGCCGATATCGACCAGACGATCGAAGCCTTCGATGGTGCAATGGAGGTCTATGTTCGGGCCCTCGCCGACGGCGCCGAGCGGTACCTTGTGGGCCGGCCTTCACAGATGGTGTACCGGACTTACAACGATCCGCCGAAGCGGTCTTAGTCGCTCGCGCCGGGGGGAACGGCCACCAACTGGTCGATGAGTTTCTGCAACCGCGACGGTTGGGGGTCGAGGGCGGCGGCGGCCCGGAGGTAGGGCAGTGGGTCGCCACCGAGCGGTAGTTCGAGTTTCTGGCCCCGGTGCAAGCTGTAGGGCTTTCCGTTCTCGATCACCAAGCACGCCGGAGGCCCCCCGTACACCGCCGATAGTCCGACGTCTATCATGATCACCTTGCCATCGTATCGGGTCAGGATGGTGCCCGCGGTGACGGTGTGCCCGATCACGACGTGGCGGACGTCGAGGGCGGTGATGACCTGGTCGACGTGGGCGGTTAGGAAGGCTTCGTCACCCGTCGCGAGGCCCCGGAACCACAGTGGGCCCTCGTTGTCTTCAGCAATGCCGGGGGGTGAGCCGGGGCCGGAAGCCAGGGCCTGCCGGACCTCGCTGTTGAGATCGGCGACCGTTCGACCAAGATATTGAGGCCCGATCCCGCCGTGGAGGAACAGGAAGTCGTTGATCTTCACGACCGCATTGTGCTTCCGAATCCACGACCCGTACCGCCCGTTTCCTTCGAAGGCAAGCCGGTGTTCAACCCAACCGAGTGGGTGGTCGGCTTGCCATTCCCTCAGATACGCGGCCTCGTTCTTTCGGGCCGAATCGGCCAGGACCGTGAAGGCCCGGTCTCTCAGCCCAGCGGAGTTGGGACCCCGGAAAGCCTGGTATTCTGCGGGGGAGACATAACGAAGGTCGCCCAGAACGTTCATGGCCTCGTGATTGCCGATCAGGGCGTGGACTCTCCCACCTGCCCGCTCGGCCTGGACCTCGAGATCCATTAGCAAGTCCATGACCTTTCGGGAATCAGGTCCCCGATCGAGCACGTCCCCGGTCTGCACCAGATTGGTCGGGCCGCCGATCCAGCGGTTCTTGCCATCGATGACGCCGGCCTGGCGCAGGACGGTGGTAAACTGAGCAAAGTCGCCGTGGACATCGCCAACGGCGACGATCCGACTGACACCGGTAAAGGAGTCTTGGGCCTCGGCGCGGCCGGCCATGGCGACCAGCAGGGGCAAAACAAGGGACCGGTTCATTGGTACAAGATATCGGGTGGCGGCGGGATCCTGAAAAGCCTAGTTTCTCTCCATAGTAACCCACTTCACAGGAGTACCGGATGGCCATTCGAGTAATGCATATGGGGCTCGGTCCGATCGGGGCCGCCATTGTTCGCCAAATCGCGACCCGGCCCGGGTTCAAGATCGTTGCCGCCGTCGATATCGACGAGGCGATGCTCGGGAAGGATCTGGGCGGAGTGGTTGGGCTCGACCGGAAGCTCCGGGTCAAAGTCACCGATGATCCCAGCCGGACGATCAAGCAAACGAAGCCCGATGTCGTGGTCCTGTGCACCAGTTCGTCGCTCGAGAAAGTGGCCGACCAGCTTGAAGTTATCCTGAAACGCCGGGTGCCGGTGGTGTCGACCACTGAGGAGTTGGCGTACCCGTATTGCAGTAATCGGAAGTTGGCGAAACGGATCGATGCGATGGCCAAAAAGGCCAAGGTCGCGGTGCTTGGGACCGGGGTCAATCCGGGCTTTACCATGGACGCGTTGCCGATCGCGCTTACGGCGGTATGTGAGCGGGTCGATACCTTTTATGTCGATCGGGTGCAGGACGCGGCTCGCCGGCGGTTGCCCTTCCAGCAGAAGATCGGCGCCGGCCTCACCGTGGCCGAGTTCCAGGAGCGGGTCGAGGCCGGCACGGTCCGTCATGTCGGCCTCACGGAATCGATCGCGATGATCGCCGATGCGATGGGGTGGCGGCTCGATCGGATCACCGATGAAATCCTTCCGAAGGTGGCCGGTCAGGCGGTCTCGAGTGAGTTCTTGACGGTGCCCGCGGGCCGGGTGGCTGGGATCATTCAAGACGGAATCGGATATGTCGGCGGGGAGCCTGCGATCACTCTTCATATGGAGGCGTATCTCGGCGCGCCGGAGTCGTATGATGCGGTCCGGATCGCGGGGTCGCCCCCGATCTACTCCCGGATCGACGGTGGGGTTCATGGCGACATCGCGACCGCGTCGATCACGGTGAATTCGATTCCGGCGGTGCTGGCGTCGAAGCCTGGCCTGCAGACGATGCGGAGTCTCCGGTTGCCGTCGTTTTTCGGCGGCTGACTAGGGCCGGCTTCGGAAGAAGAGGACGCCGCCGGCCGACGTTCCGACCACCAGGTCGGGGTGACCATCGCCGTCGAGGTCGCCGACTGCCGGCGCCGACAGGACCGGCACGTCGATTCGAAAGGTTCGGTCGATGACGAACACGGGGAGGAGACGGGTTCCCTGATTTCGGTAGAGGGTAAGGCCCTGATCGTCAGAGCCGATCAGTAAATCGAGGTCGCCGTCGGTGTCGAGATCAGTGAGGGTCGGCGTACTCCGGCGGCCGACATCGATCTTTTCAAACTCATCGGTCACCAGTACGAAACGGGGCGCCGTCCGGCTCCCGTCGTTGCGATAGTAGTTGAGGGTGCCTGAGCCCTCGCCGATGAGCAGGTCGAGGTCTCCGTCGCCGTCGAGATCGCCTAACGTCGGCGTCGTGTTGCTGCCCCGGGTAATCGTCACGATCGCGGAATCGGCCTCGGTCCACCGGCCTCCGCCTTCGCCGCGGTACCATCCGACCTGGGCGGTGTAGGACCCCATGACGGCGTCTAACTTCCCGTCGCCGTCGAGATCCCCCCAGGCCGGCGTCAGGTGGTAGCGACCCCGGAACGGCAGCGGGCCGGCCATCCGAAACGTGGGGGCTGCTTGGGCGCCGATGTTCTCATACCAATAGACTCGCGAGGTGGCCCGCTCGATCGGCTCGATCTTGTTGGCCACGAGGAGGTCCTGGTCGCCATCGCCGTCTAGGTCGGCAATTGAAGGCACGGTCTCGCTTCCCACATCGATCATCGGAACGAGTTGGTTGGTCCGATGGACCCACCCGCCAGTGGCCGAGCGGGTGAAGTAGTGGAGGTTGGCGATGGTCGTCTTGATCGGGTCGTTCGACCCGCCGAGTACGCCGACGATGAGGTCGAGCTTGCCATCGCCGTCGAGGTCACCGAAGGCCGGTGCGTTGTACCCGCTGGTGAGCAACGGGGCGTCGACGGGAAACTTGATCGGTTCCTGGCGAAGGCGCGGCTCTCGGCAGGAGCCGGTGTTTTCGAACAACAGAAGGCCTGCTTCGAAGAAATCCCCCCAAAAGAGGTCGAGATCGCCGTCGGCGTCGAAATCGACGAAGGCCATGGTATTGGCGCCATGGCGGCTGCCCTGTCCGGTGATGATTTCGAGGTTCTGGAACCGATCGGTGATCAGGTGGAACACCGGCGTGGCCGCCGTGGGGTCGACGATTTCGTAATGGAGGATGGTGCCTTGAATCCGTCCAACGAAGAGGTCGATCTTCTGGTTGCAATCGATGTCGACGAACTGGGCAATGTTTTGCCGGTCTGCGAAGATCACTTTGCCGGTGTCGTCCCGGAGGGTGTCGGGAAGGGCGACGAAGCGGGCGGCCGCTTTGGTGCCGGTATTTCGGAAGGTCCGGATGTAGCTGTTTTGCCACTCAGCGAACAGGTCGACGTCGCCGTCGCCGTCGAAGTCGACGAACCGGGACCATTCCCCGATATTGATTTGCTCGTAGAAGTCGGTTCGAAACCGGAACCGGGGCAGGCCGTTGGCTTGCTTCCCGTCGCGGGTAAGCACGGTCATCCGGCCGACATATTCCTGGAGCACCACGTCTAGGTTGCCGTCGCCGTCGAGATCGGCCAGCTGGGGCCTTGGGATATTGAGCCCGCCAAGGAACGGCAACGCGAGCGGCTGTCCGGTTGAGTCGGCCACGGGAAAAGGGTCGATCACCTGATGCCAGCCGGGGCTCGGCTCTGGGTTGACCGGTGGCGTATGGGCCGGCGGCGGGCTGCTTGCGCATCCCGCGATCGCCGCCAGGATCATGACCCGCCCGGCCCCGCCTAACGGCATGAGTTTGGAGTGGCCGGAGTCTTGGTGGGCACCGCGATGCCAAGTCCGGCGGCGTAGTTGCCGACCTCGAGGACCGTGTCAGCGGTGCGGGTTGGAATGCAGATCACGACGAGGGTGCCCTTGGCTGTCGCCTTGTGGCCCTCATGGTCATGGGCCCCGCCCGCTTGATGCCGGTTGCTCACGAACAGGTACCGTCCATCTGCCGACAGGGCCACACCGTGGGGTTGGCCGAATCCCGGGGACTCGATCGTGGTGGTGATCGACCAGGTGCCGACGTCCACGGAGGTGACGACGTTGGCGTCGAGGTTGGTGACGAAGACGGTCTTGCCGTCGCGAGTGAACACCGGCTCGAAGGGCCCCTTTGGCATTGGGACGGAGGTTGCGAATACCGGCTTGGCGGGGTCGCGGGTATCGTAGACCAGAAGCCGATCGCCTGATTGCGCGGTGAGCACCAACCAATGGCCATCGGGTGACACGGCGAATTGGGTCAGGGACTGGGGGCCGCCTTCGAGATCGACCAGGGTGGACTGGCCGTCCTCGAGGCGGACGCTGGCGAATTGATTGACACCGAGGCTGGCGACGTACGCGTACCGGCCTCGGGGGTCGACGACCAAGGCGTGAGGTCGCGGAAAAAAGACCTCATACTCGTCGAGCAGGGTCATGTCGGACCGTCGGATCATGGCGATCCGTTTCGGCGGGTTGACGGCGCTCATCGAGCGGCCCACGACCAGCCGGTCGGCGGTTGGATCGAGCGACAGCAACCCCGGCACTTCGAGTGCCACCGACCCCACGATCCGGTTGGCCCGGTCGAACTTCACGACCTTACCGGCCCCGATCATCGTGAGGTACCAATAGCGTCCGTCCGGCTCGACCTGAATGTGATGGGGCCGAGCGTTAGGTCCGAAGCCCATCGCCGCGAGGTCCAGGGTCTCGATCAACCGGTGAGTGGCTGGATCGACGATCGAGACCGTGGCGTCGTCCTGGTTGGCCACATAGAGCCTCGGGTTCTGAGCAGCCGCTGTAACGGCCGCCAGGAGGGCACCGAAGGCGACGAGTAGTTGCCTCATGGAATCAAAGTCTTCTCGGACTTCTTGACCAGGAACAGCCCCTCAGAAATGCTGGTGACCACCAAGGTCCCGCTCTTGAAATAGGGGTAGTTGCTCCAGGAACCGGTGAAGCCGGGTTCATCCTCCCCAATGGGAACGGTGTCGAAGTGGCCGACCGGCTTGGGGTTCTTCCGATCGCTGATATCGAAAATCCGGAGCCCGCTGGCATAGTTCGACTGATACATCAGGTCGCCCTTGATGTAGAGGTTGTGATCGCTGGCCCGGTTGGCTGAGATGTACTCGTTGGCCAAAATCGGATCGTCGAGGTCGCTCACGTCCCAAATCAGCGTTCGGGTCCCTTTGACCGTTCCCTGAATTTCGTCGCCTTCGTCATCGACGTAGAAGAACCGCTGGTCGTCGGTGAGCCACCCTTGATGGGTGTAGCCGACGTTCGGATACGCGGCCCGGGACAAGGCTTTCGGATTGGCCTTGTCGGTGATGTCGGCGATCCCGATCGCGGTCTCTGAGGAATTGAAGCAAATCTGACGGCCGGTGTAGGTGGTGTCCGGGCCATGGTACACGGTGCATTGGGAGTCGTGGGTGTACCCGGTCCGCTGGTTGCCGGTGCTCTTGTCGGCAAAGCAGCCGGCGAACCGAGGCGCCTTGGGCTCGCGGATGTCGATCATGTGGAGGGCCCCGCCGCAGGTCTCCCCGCCACCGTTGGCGCCGACGGCGAAGGCATAACCCGACAATGTGTCGATCACGATGTTGTGGACGCTGGCCACTTGGTCATAGAGAAAATCGGGCTTGAACTGCTCCGGGGTTCGGACCTTCCTGAGTCGGGTCAGGTCGAACACCTGCATGCCGTGACGATCCGACCCGTCCGCCACGACGTAGGCGTGGTTCTTGTAGACCTTGATGTCGCGCCAGGCTCCGGAGGGCGAGCCTTCGGTTTTGTGGAGGTCGCCGAGGTACCGAGGCCTGACCGGGTCGGTGATATCGACGAAAGAAGTGCCGTCGATTCGACCGACGAGGGCGTACTCTCGGCTTGTTTCGGGGTCGGTCCATCCCCAGACGTCGTTGAGCTGGACTCCTCGTCCGCCTCCGATGTCTTTGATCGGCAAGAACGCCATCAGATCGACGTCGCTGCAGCCGAAATCGCCGACCTTCTTGCTGGTTCCACAGTCGCGCTTCGTGCCGGTCATGCCGGCGAGGCCGTTTTCTTCGCTCCAGACTTTTGAGCCGCCGGTCCATGCCCCGGTGCCTTTGTCCAGTATGAACGCGGTGCCGGCGCCGTTGTCGTCACCGGGGAGGCCGACCACCACAGCCGTACCGGCCGCCGCGAGGGCTCCGCCGAACTGGTCTCCTTGTTCGGTGTCCTTCTGGGCCAGTTTGGACATGTTGGAAAATCCGCCCTCAGCTGCTTTGGCCAGCCGGTAGATCCGGCCCGCTTTGTCGGCGCCGGGGGCTCCGATCCAGACGTCGCCTGCCAGGGCCAGGAGAGTGGTTCCAAACTGGGCTTGGGGGATTCCATCGAACGGGGCCATTCGGGCCTGTTCGGTCCACTGGTTGTTTTCGCGCCGGTATCCGAAGACGGCACCCATGCCGCCGTCGGCGCCGGGTGCGCCGATCAGGAGAGTTTGACCATCGATGGCAACGGCGGTGCCGAACCGGCCAAACCGGGTGAGCCCCCGTCCCAGGAGCTTGGCCTCTTCCTTCCACTGACCGGCGCCGTCTCGGCGGAATACATAGGCGGCCCCTTTGGCCGAGTCGCGCTGTGCGGCGCCGACTACCATCAGGTCGCCTGTGACCGCAACTGGTCCGCCGAAGAAATCGCCGGGGGCGCCGTCGCTGGCCGAGATCACGCCGGTCTCGGTCCATTGGCCGTTGCTACGCCGATTCCAAATCGAGACTGCGCCCTTGGACTCGTTGGCGCCCCAGGACGTGAGATAGGCTACGTCGCCCTGAAGTAGTGCTAGCCGACCCCAAGAATCGTCGGGCTTCGCCCCGACCGGGGCGAGTTTGGCGGATTGGCGCCAGGTCCCGGTCCGATCCCGGTCGAAGATGTAACCAGCGCCCCTCGAGGAATCGATCGAGGTCGACCCAACCAGGAGCCGGTCGCCGTCGGCCGAGAGGCTGCGACCGAATCGGTCGAAATTGGTGCCATTTGCCGCTTTGAGTTGGGAGACGACCTTCCAGACTCCGTTGGCCCCGCGCTGGTAGACGTGGACGAACCCCGGTGAATAGCTATTGAGCGGCTCGCCGATGAAAATCTCTCGGCCAGTGGCCGCGACCGCACTGCCAAAATTTTGGGCGGGAGCCTTGGTTGGGGCCGCGGCGACCAGCAAGAGTAGGAAACGAAAGCGGGGCATGGGACCTTCAAACGAGAGGGGAATCGACCAGGGGCGTTTTGGGCCCGAACACGGTGACTGGACCCGAGTTTCAAGGATACCGTTGCTTGGGTTGGCGCCCAAGGGGTGGGGTGCCTCCAGGACCGGGCTGGGCCGTAGCGAGGGGGTTGTTTAGCCGGTACCTTCGGTTCCTCGGTCACCCTTCCAAATCCGGCACGGAGTTGCTCATGGCGTCGCTTACCTCGTCACTGATCGCTTCCTTTCTCGCCCTGGCGAGCTTGGCTAGCGCCCAGGTCACCGCTATCAAGGCCGGCCGGTTGATTGATCCGGAAACCGGAACGGTCTCGACCAATCAGGTGATTCTGGTTCAAGACGGAAAATTCACGGCTGTCGGCGGAAACGTGGCGATCCCATCCGGGGCGGAGGTCATCGACCTTTCGAGCCTCACAGTGTTGCCGGGGTTGGTCGATGCCCACAACCATCTGGCCTTGACCTACAAGAAGGTTCCCGAAAACGATCTCTACTACATGACCTATGTCATGGAGGGCACGCCGCTTCGCGCCATTCAAGCGGTCTCGAACGGGATTCAGATGCTCTCGTCCGGTTTTACCATCGTCCGCGACATGGGCAACAACGGCAACTACGCCGACGCCGCACTTCGGGTGGCGATCGAGCAAGGGTGGATTCCCGGGCCCACGATCATCAACTCCGGGATCATCATCGGTGGGATGGGCGGTCAGTTCTGGCCGACCCCGGAAATGGCGATCGGCAAGAACATCGTGTACCCGGAGTATCTCGACGCCGACACCCCCGACGAAATCGTCAAGGCCATTCGTCAGAACCTGCTGTTCGGCGCCACGGTGATCAAGATCTGTGTCGACTGCAAGCCATGGGGCTACACCACGGATGAGATTCGGCTGGTCATTGCCGAGTCGGCGAAGGCCGGGGTCAAGGTCGAAGGGCACGTCCAGACCGTCGCTGGGGCTCGCCGGGCGATCGAGGCCGGCATTTGGTCGATTGCGCACGACATCGGCCTGACGGACGAGATGCACAAGCTGATGGCGCCGAAGGGGATCTTCCGGGCCGGGACTGAAACACCACTGAGCCTGACCGGCCACACCACGCCGGAGGGCTACGCCGAGACCGTCCGGGGACTCAAGAATGCCTACGACAACAGAGTCGCGATCACGTTCTCGACCGATGCCGACTATTTCGTGCCCGGCAAGACCCGGGGCGAGGTTGCGATCGAATTCCTCGAGACCTGGAAGGCCGCCGGGATTCCGCCGGTCGATATTCTTCGGGCCATGACGGTGACGGGGTACAAGGTCAGTGAAACGCTGAACACCCGCGGGTTGATCAAGGTGGGGCTGGCCGCCGATCTGATCGCGGTGGTTGGGAACCCGCTCCAGGATATCGATGCACTGCGGAAAGTCCGGTTCGTCCTCAAGAACGGGATGGTGTTCAAGAAGGACGGGGTGATGACGGCCGAAAAGTTCTTCAATCCCGGTCCGGTGAACGGGTGGCGGATTCGCTGACTTCCCGGAGGTCGTACGGTTCGGATGGGCTCAACACCGGAGTGTGGCCCGACCCGGTTCCGGACCAGTTGATCACGCCTTCGGATCGATTTTTCACTCGGAGCCACGCGCCGGTGCCGGTGATCGATCCTGGGACATGGGGCCTCGAGGTGGACGGATTGGTCGAGCGGCCGGCCCGGTTTTCATTGGCACAGCTTGGCCGGGATTTTTCCGAGCACCGCGTCGTCGCCACGCTTGGCTGCGCCGGGATGCGGCGGGCCGAATTCCTTGACATGGGCCCCCTGCCGGGCGAGCTGCCCTGGGGTCCCGATGCGGCGAGTACCGGTCGATGGTCGGGCGTTGCGCTGCGCGAAGTGTTGGAGGCGGTCGGGGTGTCGAGCCGGGCCGGCCATGTCGAGTTTCTCGGTCTCGATCAGGTGCTTCGCCATGGTCACACGTTTGGGTTCGGCGGCTCGATCGATCTGAAAAGGGCGCTCGCCGGCGACGTTCTCCT
>JAYVJS010000694.1:0-2735 GCA_043769075.1 Gemmatimonadota bacterium
ACTTGAACACGAAGATTCAGCAGTTCCCGGCCAACCTCGTGGCCGGCCCTATGGGCTTTGCCGAGCGGGAGTTCTTCGGCAGCGAGGGCAGCGAGCGGGCCGCCCCCACGATGGACCTCGGGCGGAACGGATGATCGGATTTCTGATCGGGCTCCTCCTCGGACTGGCCTCACCGGCTCAGGGCCAGGAGCGTTCGCTCGCCATCGAACGGTTCGACGCCAACATCGCGGTCAACCTCGATGGGACGATCGACGTGACCGAATCCATCACGGCCCGGTTCAACGGATCGTGGAACGGGCTCTATCGGACCATCCCGGTCGAGTACCGGACTCCCCAAGGGTTCAATTGGACCATTCGACTCGACCTAGTTTCGGCGACGAACGAAAAGGGGGAGGCGTTCGAGACCGAAGCCAAGCGAGAGCGACACTACCTCAAGTACAAGATTTGGGTGCCCGGCGCCCTCGACGCCACCAAAACCATTGTCCTCAAGTACCGGGCGAAAAACGGCCTGCGCTTTTTCGAAGACCACGACGAACTCTATTGGAACGTGACCGGCGACGAGTGGGACGTCCCGATTCAGGCCGCCAGTGCCACCATCGTCTTACCCCCTGGAGCTGCTGGGATTCGAGCCACCGCCTTCAACGGAGCCTATGGCGCCACCTCGAAGGACGCAGCCGTGGTGACCGATGGCGGCACGGTTCGGGTCACGCTCCCTGGATCCCTGGCGTTCCGCGAGGGACTCACGGCGGTGGTTGGCTGGAACAAGGGCCTGGTAACCGCCCCGACTGCGACCGATCGCGCCGGCGGTTTTCTGGCGGCGAATTGGCCGCTCTTGATCCCGATTCCGGTGTTTTTCGGGATGTTCGGGCTGTGGCGGAAGCTGGGCCGGGACCCCCAGCGCCGCCCGACCACGGTCCAATATGAGCCCCCCCAGGGCATGTCGCCGGCCGAGGCCGGAACCTTGATCGACAACACGGCGGATATGCGCGACATCACCGCGACGCTCGTGGATTTGGCCGTCCGGGGCTACCTCAAGATCGAGGAGCGAGAACAGAAAGGATTGTTCGGCCTATTGAGCCGGACTGAGTTCGTCTTCCACCGGCTGAAACCGGTTTCCGAGTGGGAGAGCCTCAAGGGCCACGAAGGGCAAATCCTCCGAGGGATCTTCCAGGGCGGCAGCGCCCCCTTGGTGGAAATGTCGGACCTCGAGAACACCTTCTATCGGGCCCTCCCGGCAATTCGCGATGGGATCTTCGCCGAACTCCTGGCCAAGAAGTACTACCGCTCTCGGCCCGATTCGGTCCAAGGGGCCGCGATATTCGGGGCGGTGGTTCTCGGGGCGGCCATCGCGATCGGCGGGGCGGCCGTGTCGTCGTATTTCAATCTGACGCCGGTACCATTCATTGTGGCGGGTGTCTTGTCGGGCCTGATCGCCGCGATCTTTGGCTTTCTGATGCCGGCCCGAACCGAGGGAGGAACTCGGGCGCTGGAGCACGTGTTTGGGTTCGAGGAGTTCCTCGAACGGGTCGAGGGCGACCGCCTCCGCGACTTCGTCAAGACACCTGAGCTCTTTGAGAAGTGCCTCCCGTTTGCCATGGCGTTCGGGGTCGAGAAGCAGTGGGCCAAGGCCTTCGACGGGATCTATACGACCCCACCAACCTGGTACGCCGGAAGCAACTACAGCGGGTTTAACGCCGGTAGCTTTTCCCACCGGCTTTCGACGATGTCGACCCGCGCCGAATCGGCGATGACATCGGCGCCCCGGAGTTCGAGCGGTTCAGGATTTGGAGGCGGAGGCTCCTCCGGCGGAGGCGGCGGCGGTGGTGGTGGCGGCGGTTTCTAGAAATACAAGGTGACTTCGTGTTCGCCGGCGGCTGTAAAGACTGCTCCCGAGGCGGGAAGCGGAACTTCGTCGACGGCGACTCGAGCCACGCCGAAGTGATCGGGTAGCCGGAGCCCGACAGCGATCGGAGGGCCAAACATCACCGCAAGGCGAACCGTGGTCCACTCCGCTTTGACGCGGATATCGAGATCGATCAAGGTCCGATGGACCCGAAGCCTGCGGACCACCATTTTGGGCCACCCCTCGGGAAGCCACGGCTGGAGCTCGAGCCGCCCACCGACGCCGTCGAACCTTGCTCCCAACAAGCCCCCGACTACTCGCCTGAGCAGGTCGGCCGGATCGACGGCCGAGTCGGATCGAAGCCGGCGCCACATTCTGACGTCGTCCAGCAGGTCAGCGATGTCGGCTTCGTTCCAGTCGGGAAACTGACTCCCCGCCGGGTCCACTCGCAATTGTCCCCCGAGGCGTCCCAAGGCCCAGGCAACCGCCTGGTCGAGAGCCGTTTCGGGGGACGAGACCGCCGAGTAGTGGCGAGCTAGCCGCTCAGCCAAGTGCCTTGATCTGGGCTAGAAGAGCGGCGTTATCACGCTTGTGGCCGAGCTCGGCTTCTTCGTGGGTCCAACGGACGGTGCCCTTTTTGTCGATCAGGACATAAGCCCGCTTGCTGAAGAACTTGTCCTCGAGCAGCGTCCCATACTTCCGGCTCACCTCTCGTTTGAAATCGCTCAAGAGATCCACCGACATCTTTTCTTTGGCCTTGAACTCCTTCAGCGTCGGCACCGAGTCGACGCTGATCGGCAATACGACCGTGTCGGCGCCCTGGAATTGGGAGTAATCCTCGGAGAAGGCGCACATCTCAGCGGTACAGACCCCGGTGAACGCCAAGGGGAAG
>JAYVJS010000695.1:0-2012 GCA_043769075.1 Gemmatimonadota bacterium
GAAATACTCGGTCAGGCTACTGAATCGAACCACCGCGTCGGACTCAATGGCCTGGATCCGCGCGGCCAACGTCGGAAGATCAGGAGCCGCGGCGTGATGATCCGCGCCCACAAACACCGCAACATGGGGCGTCACGGCTCGGGCAACCAACTGGCGGCGAATCGAAGCCCATCCACCGGGAAGGCCGCTACCAATCTCGTAGCCCTGGGGCGGCAAGTGGTAGGTGACCATCGAACGACCCCGGGGTCCTTCCCATCGGTAGAGATCGCGCTCCACCCCTCCCACTCGGCCGAGTCCCCGCCAGACCACCCCGCAGTGAATCCCGAACTCGGCCGCCAGGTCGGGCAGTCCAGCCGGGTGTCCGAACGCATCGGGGCTATAGAGCACCGGGCATTCACCGCCGAGATCGCGGGCCATCCCAATCCCGATCTCGAGGTTTTTCCGGAGCGACACGCCGGATGGGATCAACTCGTCCGCCAAGACATACCATGGGCCAAGACCAAGCTGACCACGACGGGCCAGGGCCTCGATCGTGCCCCGCGCCCCGGGCACGATCGCGAGGTAGTCTTCGACCAGGATCATCTGGCCATCGAGGTGAAACCGAAGCGCGGGGGCTGATTCGAGCAGTTCGAGCAGCCCGTCCATCATCGGAACCAGTCGTGCCAGAAAGGTGCTCCGGGAGAGATACCACTCCCGGTCCCAATGGACGTGAGGAATCAGGTGGAACGTGAGTGGAGTCATTCCGCCAGAATCTTGAGGCCCGATCGCTCCGCCGGTGGAACTCCGCTCGGTACCCCCAGCACCTGGCGGACGAAGGCGTCCCACCAATCGTGTTGGGGTTCCCGATGCCGGTACTGATCGAGCGCGGCCCAGGTCCGGTCGTGAATCGCCGCCGCGGCCGCCGTGGCTTGGTCCGGACTGATCCCGTCGTGCTTGAGCCAACGCCGGCCGATCTGGGTGTGGAGTACCTCATCGGCCCAATCGAAGTCCTGAAAATGAGCCGAGAGGTCATCGCCCGCTTCGAGGGCGGTCCGGTACTCGGCCCGCTTGCCGGTGTCCGCGGGCATCAACGACTGTTCGATCGCAAAGAGGATCTGCTGGCGTTCGACGGCCGTCGCATGACGGTTGAGCCGAAGCGCGAAGCCAACGTTGAGCGGGATCTGGGTCCAATCGACGCCCCGGGCCTCCAATGCCACCGAGCCCATCATGGCGTGCCGCATTTCGTCCCAGAGCTGCCGAGAGTAGTCGCGATGGAATTCCCAGGGCAGATCGGTTCGCTCGACCATGACCGAGGCCATCATCTCGGGCACATCCATCTCGAGCGTCCGCTTACAGAGCAGCGCCAAGTTCCGCTCAGCCGGCGAAGCTTTGGGGTGGTTGTAGACGGCGTGGGGCGGAAACTCGAAGTTGTATTGGCCCCGAAACCGGTCATCTCGCTGGGGAACGAGGTCGGGAACGAACGGCCGGCCGGCCCGTGGGGTCGGGGTGGGTGGTGGGACCTCCGGGGACGGCCCCCCAATGCCACCCGCCGCCCCGAGAAACGCTCCGAGATGATCCTCCCAGACCGCTTTCTGCAGCGGCCCGATGCTGTTGCAGGCCAGCAAGCCCGCGAGGGCCCGTCCGCCCCAATCCACCATTTCGTCGAGGTCCTGCAACGCCGCTCGCACCACCCGGCGGGTCGGTTGGTCGACCAACGGATTGGCATGATTCAAGTACCGGCGATACTCCTCGATCAACGCCGGGAGGACCACGCCATAGACGCCGGTCACGAGCTCGACGTTGTCAATGGCCCGAAGCAGCTCGTCGGTAAACCGCCCCAGCGCGGGATCGGGGGCGCTGTCGAGCGCGGGAACCGGATGGCGCATCTCGCCGATCCGGACTCGGATCGCGTCGACATGCTCGCCGCATTGCCACAGCGCCAACGCCATCCCACCTTTGACTTCCCACTCCGGCGTTGCCGGGAGGTGAGCCACCAGCGTCCGCATGACCGCTCGCTCGACCCACTGATATCG
>JAYVJS010000696.1:0-7904 GCA_043769075.1 Gemmatimonadota bacterium
CGTCAAAGTTGGTGAGCCCCACCAGGCGGATCTTGCCTTCGCGGGCAAGGTCACCGAGGACGCCTAACGTGTCTACATAGCGTTGGACCCGATAGTCCCACCAATGGAACTGGACTAGGTCGAGGCGGTCGAGACCAAGCCGGGCCAACGACCGATCGATGATCCGTTCAATGCCCCGCCGGTCGAGGGACGGCAGCGCCGCCTGGTCGGGAACGAATTTCGTGTGGACCTGGGGAGGGGCCTGACCGGCGGCCAATCGGCGCCTGACGTACTCCCCGATCGTGGCTTCGACCCCGGTATAGATGTCGGCGCAATCGAAGGTATTGAAGCCTTGGTCGAGGAAGGCATCCCACCTTGAGAACAGTTCGCCGCGATCGATCGGCTGATTGGCGTGGCCGGCTGAGAGCTGCCAACCTCCCAGAATGATTCGGGGGACCGAGTAGTCAGGTCCCAGGTCAACCAGCGGGATCACGGCAATGGCTCCCCAGATTCCTCACTGTGTCGGAAGGTCCGTTTGCCGGTGCGAGAGATTCGGTAGACCGCCCCGCAATGGACGTCGGGGCAGGCAATGTCCGAATCGGTGGTCATCCAGTCGTTGGGATGGGTTTCGCGCTGCTTGGCCGGCAGGAGCGGGAGCAAGGCCGCGAGGGCATAGAGCGGAAATCCTTGGCCCGCGGGAAACGCGATCCGGCCGCCCTGGACCTCGAAATGATCGCCGATCTGTTCGTGGCACAGCATCCGGCCCCGGGCCGCGACGATTTCAACCCGGAGGTCGTAGAGGCTGAACTCGTCGGATGCATTGGACATTGCGGTTGTCCCCCCTTTCGAGCGGTAAGCTAACCAGACAGAGCACCGGCCGACATTCCATATCGGGTTGGGGAACAAGGCGTTAGGATCGGTGTATCGGTACACTGACACACTTGGCGCGAGCCTTGCAACGGCTCCGATCATGACTTCCAAGCAGCCGGGTCCGCTCCTCCAATGGCTCGAGGATGTGGACGCCCGAAGCCCGATACCGCTGTACGAGCAGATCGCCAGCCGTCTCAAGGCCGCGGTGGGCAGCGGAGTACTCACAGCAGGCGACCCGTTGCCGTCGGTCCGCCTGTTGGCCGGGGATCTTCGGATCAACCCGGCCACGGTGGTGCAAGCGTACCGGCTGCTCGAGGCCGAGGGGTTTGCTGAAATGCGGCAAGGGGCGGGAACCTTCGTTCGCTCGCCGTCATCGGAGCAACGGCAGCGAGAACGGGAGGCGCAGGCCCGGCGGTTGATCCGGGGACTGCTCGCTGAAGGGGCCCGGCTCGGGATCACAGCCAGAGAAATCAAAACAGCATGGGATGAGACCTTGAAGGAGCGGAGCCGATGACCGATGTGATCCGGTTCGACGATGTCAGCTACCGGCCCGGGGCCGGTTTTGCGATCGACCACCTCTCGCTGGTCGTTCCGGCGGGAGCGATCTACGGCTTTCTCGGGCCGAATGGCGCCGGGAAGACCACCAGCATTCGTCTGATGTTGGGCTTGTTGCGCCCCTCGCACGGCCGGATCGAAGTCCTCGGTGAATCGATTCCCGATCGAGCGCCTCAGGTCTTGGGGCGGATTGGTTATGTGCCGGAACGACCGCATCTGTATCCGTTCCTGACGGTCGCCGAGAGCCTCCGATTCCATCAGGCGTTCCATCCGCGATGGGACTCAGGATGGGCCGCTGAACTGCTGGGCGGGTTCGGTCTCGCCGTTGATCAGCCGCTCGGCCGATTGTCGAAGGGCGAAATGGGCAAGCTGTTGATGCTGCAGGCCCTCTGCCAGCGTCCCGATCTGTTGGTCCTCGACGAACCCACCGACGGTCTCGATCCGGTGGTCCGGCGTGAGGTGTTGAGCGCGGTGGCCGAGTACGTCGCGGAGTATCGGGCGACCGTGGTCATTTCGAGCCACTTGGTCCACGAACTCGAGCGGCTTTGTGATTGGGTCGGGGTCATGGACCACGGGCGGATGGTGACCCAGCTCCCGATGGATCGGCTCAAGAACGGGATCAAGCGGCTTCGCCTCAGCGGCCCCCTCGATCGCCTGGGAGGAGCGCCGTTTTCGGTTCTCTCTCGAAGCGGACAGGGGGGCGGGTCGGTCTGGATCGTCGATCAGTGGGAGCCGGGGATGGCCGGGTGGATCAGCGAACATGGCGTCCAAGTCGACGCGGTGGACGATCTTGATCTGGAAGACGGATTCGTTGAGCGGCTCAAGGCCCGCCGGGGAGGGAAGGCTCATGTTTAAAGCCTTGGTCTGGCTCCAATGGAAGTCGAGCCGCGCCTGGATTCTTGCCGCCGGTCTCGCGGTGGTTGCTCTGCCCGTTATGTCCGTGGTTCGCGAGTGGCCGAAAGATGGAAACGCGATGGCCCAGTTCCTCTCGCGGCTCGATGCGTGGAGCCTGTTCTATCCCGCGGCCGCAACGGCCCTTGGTATCGCGATGGCAACGTTGGCATGGCGAGCCGATCGCCGGGCGGGGTTCGTCTATGCTCTGAGTTTGCCGATCGAACGCTGGAGGCAGGTCGCCTATCGGTACGGGGCCGGAGCGGTCTGGGTCTTGGCGATCGCGGCGGCCCTGTGGATCACGGCCCTTGTGGTCGTGGCGACGACATCGGTTCCGCCGTCCCTTCGCGGCTATCCGAATGGCCTCGCCGTCAAGTTCGCCCTGGCCACGATCTCGGTATTCACGTTGGGATTTGCGATTCTCGCCCTACCGGATCGGCTGAAACGAGGGCTCGCCTGGGCGACCCTGTTGGTCGTCGCGGTTCAGGTGGCCGCCCTTTTCGCCGGGGTCGAGACCAACTGGCTCGCGGCCTTCCTCGAGACCGTGGTCGGGCCGACCGGACCGCTCGGGATGCTGGGCGGGCGTTGGATGCTGATCGATGTTTAGTCTCTTGCTGCTGGCGGCCCAGCTTGGCCAGGCGGTTCCTGGATTGGCCCCCCGGGACATCTTGGTTCGCCGGATCGATTCGCTCGACCGGGCCATTGAGCAGGTGTCAGCGGCTCTTAAGACCGAGCGCGATCGGGGGCCGAGTGATACGGTAACGGTGGGCCGCCTTCAGCTGGCAATGGATCATCGCGATATCGAACGGCTCGTTCCGGTCGCGACCATCGTTGCTGGTGAGTGGGCCCATCTCTTTGGTGACAACCCGCCGTTGGTCTATCTCACGGTCGCCCGCAACCCATGGGACCACAATCGGACGGTGTCGGCTACTGCAGTGGCGAAGGGCACGGTTGTCGGTGCGGCGGTCATTCGCTCGGCCATCCGGGGCCGGATGACGGACGATGCGATTCGGCAGAGGTTCTGGGAGGCATTGGGCGGGGTGTTGTTGTCCCGGGCGGATTCTGGGTTCTTGGCCTGGCTGCCCCTCGCGCCGGCTGGTCGGGCCGATGTTTTCGATCCTGATGAGTTGGCCTACCAATGGATCGGCGCGATGGGGCCCGCCAGCACGGCGTGCCGGGCCGGCGACGAATCCCAGTGTCTCCGAGCGTTAGGTATGTCGGGCCCGGCCGGCCAGGAATTCCCGCTGGAGACGCGGGCGGCACTGCTCGGCTACCTTCTCGAAACGTCGCCACCGGGTGGATGGGCCCGGCTCGAGGGATCGGCCGGCCAGCCGCTGTCCGCTCGGCTCCGCCTCGTCGTGGGCGGGGATCTTGGTTCGAGGGTCCTCGCGTGGCGCCGTCTGAGGCTTGAGGGCAGCCGGCGGCCCTGGGACCATCCCGCCCGATGGGCCTTTGCCGGGGTCTGGGGCCTGCTGGCGTTAGGCGTCGCGATCAAGGGGGGGATGCGATCATGAGGCGCTGGCTGATAACGCTCGGACTGGGGCTCGCTGGGTGTGGATCGCTCCGGCCGTCAACGTCCGCCTGGTTTGATGACGTTCGATGGCGAGAGACGGCGGCTCTCAAGTCCGAGCGGGCGAGATCGGCTCGGCACCTGGGCTTGTATCGGGTCCTCGATTCGCTGCCCGCGCAGCTGGCGCTTTTTCCCACCGGGCCCTCGTCTGTCGTACTTGGCCTTGATTCGCTTCCGGAGCCGGCCCGTCGGGCGCTGGAAGAGGGGGTCGCTCATGCCTGGTCGGAGGCCCGGGGAGGGGACCTTCGTCTCGCCGTCCTGTTTGTGAGGTCTCCGACCGAGGACTCTACGGCAGCCGAAGCCGCGTTTTGGGGATCGATCCTGCCGGAACGAACCGATGGGAGGACCTGCGTTGCCGTGGTGGCCCGCCGCTTCAATTGGAAAGGCGAGCTAGCTCGGTTTGGAGATCAGGTCGCGGACGCCATTGCGCCGTGTGTGTTCCGGGCTCGGTTTGGTCCGCCGGGACCGGGGATGGAGCGCTGGCTTCTGGAAACCGACCACGAAGGGGTTCGGTCGGCCGACTGGCTCTATCGGGTCGCGCAATCCGGGTCCCGTTTCGAGTCCTGGTACGTGCCGGAGCAGGGCGAGTGGTTCGTGCCGTTCCGGTTGGCCTTGTCCTCGCTGGTGACGCCGTACTGGAGCGGGCCGTCGGTGGTCGGCTGCCTCGCGGGTCGAAAAGCCGACTGTGAGCGGGTCGTGATGGATCCGGCCGTTGACCGCCGGGGTGCGCCGCTCGCCACCGTCGCCGGTGTCGTGCCGACTGAGGAGTACTGGTACTTCGGTTATGCGTGGCGGGGAACCTGGGTCAACCATTTGATCCGGACCAAAGGGGAACCCGCGTTTCAACGGCTTTGGCGGAGCGATGCCGACCTGGCGTCCGGATTCCGCGCCGTGTACGGCCAGGATCTTGGGGATGCTGTGGCCGACTGGGAACGCAAGGACTGGGCGCGGGAAACGGGGGACGCCCCATCGGTCAAGCTTGGGGCGACGATCGAACTTGGGACCGCTGCCGCCGGCCTTGGTTGGAGCGTCCTGCTCCTGCTCCTCCCACTGGTGGCGGCCCGGCGACGATCGTTGCCCTAGGTCCGCGTTTCCTTTTGTCCTGCCTTGGTTTAGGTTCCCAATCGGATCCGGTCCGCTGGTCGATCAGGGACCCTTAACCTCGGCCACGGGCGGCTACTGACCGATGTCGTTTGCCTCAACTATTTCGATCCTCCCCCCTGAGTCCTATCGCGGCCCGCTCCTGATCGCGTTGGTTCCCCAAGGTCCGCTCCCGGCCGCCCTCGTGGCGCTCGACCAACAGTCCGCGGGCGGCGTGCGCCGGGTGTTTGAGAGTGGAGATTTTTCCGGCAAGAAGGACGAGACGGCTTTGGTCTATCCCGCCGGGGACCTCACCAGGATCCTGCTGGTGGGTCTTGGCAAGCAGCCCGACCGGGCACTCCTCCGACGAGGCGCCGCGATTGGGGCTAAACGGGCCCGAGCTCTCGGGGCGCCGCAAGCGGCGCTGTTTTGTCCGGTCGAGTCGAGGGGCGGCGTCGGGGTTCGCGAAACGTATCAAACGTTGGCTGAGGGCGGGGCTCAAGGGGCCTGGTTTTTCGCCGACATGAAGCGGCCGCCGGAGGATCCCAAGCCGCTGTTTGAGCATCTGGAACTCCTGTCGACGGCGGCCGAGCGGGCCGAAGCGGAGGTAGGGCATCGGACGGGCGCCGCCATCGGAGCCGGTCATCAGTTCGCTCGCGGGGTTCAGGTCCTGCCGCCTAACGTCTTGACGCCGCCCGCCCTGGGTCTGGCGGCGGCCGACCTCGCGGCGCGCCATGGCTTTGGGTGCACGATTCTCGATCAGGCCGCTTTGGTCAAAGAGGGCATGGGCGGGATCTTGGCGGTCGGGCAGGGGTCGGCCCAGGAATCGCGGCTTATTGTCCTCGAGTATCGGGGGTCGAGCAGCCCGCCGATCGTTTTGGTCGGTAAGGGCGTCACTTTCGACACCGGCGGCATTTCGATCAAGCCGGCCCAGAGCATGGAGGACATGAAGTACGACATGTCCGGCGCTGCGGCCGTGTTAGGAACGTTCGAGGCACTCGGACGCCTCACGCCCGCCGTCTCGGTGATTGGCCTGATCCCCAGTGCCGAGAATATGCCCTCGGCGAACGCCTACCGGCCGGGTGATGTCGTCACTTCCCATTTTGGCAAGACCATTGAAGTCATCAACACCGATGCCGAAGGCCGGCTGCTGCTGGCGGACGCGCTGTCGTACGCCCGCCGGTACCAGCCGTCCTGCGTGATCGACATCGCGACGTTGACCGGTGCGATCGGGATCGCGTTGGGGCAGACCGCGTCTGGTGTGATGGGGAACGACCCGGGACTGATTCAGGAAGTGATCGGGGCCGGCGTTCGGGCCCACGAGCGGCTCTGGGAACTGCCTCTGTGGGACGAGTACCGAGAGTTGATCAAGTCGGATATTGCCGACGTGAAGAATTCGGGGGGGCGCGCGGCGGGGAGTATCACGGCCGGATGGTTCCTCAAGGAGTTTGTCGAGGGCTATCCTTGGGCCCATCTCGATATCGCCTCAACCGCCTACACCGATCGAGACGATCCGGCGATGGCCAAAGGCCCGACGGCGATGGGGGTTCGGCTCTTTGCCGAGTTCGTCCTGGCTCGGGCAGGCGCCTAACGGTGTTCCGCCGGCTCGCGGCCGTTGTGCTTGGGGTCACCTCAATTGCCTGTGGGGGTGGATCGACCGCCCCGGCGGAGGAAACCCCGTTCGACTATGAATTCGCCGACCCGGCCGGCGACACCGCCGTTGCCACGGCCAACCGCGATTCGGTCAAGGCGATCGACCTCCTCAAAGTGTCGGGCCGGGTGGATGCGAATACGGTGTCGGTGAAGTTGGATTTTGCCGAAGCGGTGGTGCCATGGACGGCGGGAGCGCCGAATTCGCTCGACGGGTTCGTCGACATCGACCCAGATGTCACTGGCGATCTCGAGACCCAGAGCGGCTACTACATCGACTTGCGCGACAACCGGAGTGGCCGTGCCGGGCTCGTCGACACCAAGAAGCAGACCATCACCCTGGTCCGAATCCGGTTTGCCGGCTCGCGGGTCGAGATTGAGATTCCGAGAACGGCCATCAGCTCAAGGACCGACGCCGACAACAAGTTCCAGATGCTGGTTCAGGTGGCTCCCCGCGGTCGACGCCCGTCGGATTTGTCGCCAAACACCGGGGCGCACGCCCTGCAGCCCCCGACGCCCTGATGCGGCCCTTGATCGTGGCCGGATTGATCTGTGCCATCACGAGGGGCCTCGCGGCGCAAGTGCCCGACTCGGTTCGGGCTGATACGACAGCCAGTGATTCAACCGACTACTCAGCCCTGTTTCACAAAACCTACGAGGCCGGCCGGACCCGGGTTCCTGCGTATCCCCGGTTGGGCCGGCGCGACATGTTGGCTCCGTCAGGCCGGATCGTCTACTATCGGGATTCTCTCGAGTGGCACAACATGGCGACCCTGTCCGACTTGCTGGCGAAAGTGCCCGGGGTCTTCGTGTGGCGGGGTGGATGGCTCGGGCGGCCTGAGCCGATCAATTTCCAGGGGCGGGCCACCGCGTCGATGGAATTGATCGTGGACGGGATACCCTATCTTGCCCTAGGCCCCGACAGCGTGACCGTCGATCCGAGCATTCTGCCGATGACGTTCTACGACCGGGTTGAAATCGAGCGGCTGCCGGGCCTGCTCCGGGTCTATTTGTTTAGCCGTCGGCACGACCGGCTGCCGCCCCGAACTCGGGTCGGGGTTGCCAGCGGCGACTTTCAGATTGCCCGGTACATCGCCTCGCTGGAGAAACGGACAGCCGGTGGCTTCGGGTACGTCGTGGCAGCCGAGCATTTGGCGGTCCCGCTCCGGACCGGCGACCAAGGGTCCTATGCCAATACTCAGACCTGGCTCCAGGCGAGCTACGTCCCGCCGTCCGGCCGAATCAAGGCGATGGTCCAGCTCTTCCGCGGCGTTCCCAAGCGCGAGGACGTCCGGTCACTAACCGAGGC
>JAYVJS010000697.1:0-2948 GCA_043769075.1 Gemmatimonadota bacterium
GGCTTGTTTTGATTCAACCGGTAACTGGGGCGCCGAGGTCGAACGGCTGCTTGGCAGGCGTTCGGTTGATGTGGCGTTGGATGCGGTCGGGGGCCGAGCGACGCAAATCTGTCGGTCGCTGCTCGCTCCACTCGGCCGGCTGGTGTTCTATGGGATGAGCGACGCCATGCCGGCTGGGCGGAAGAACTGGCTCGCGATGATCCGCGCCTGGCTTCAAACCGGACGAATCCACCCCCTCGACTTGATTGAGCCCAATCAGTCGGTGGCCGGGATCCACCTGTTGCACCTCCAGTCAAAGGAGAGCTTGCTGCGGCCGGCGCTAGAGCAGATCTATGGGGCGGTCGTGGCGGGCGAGCTTCGTCCGGTGGTGGACCAGGTGTTTCCGTTGACGCGAGCGGGTGCGGTCGAGGCCCATCGGTACCTTCACGCTCGTCGCGTCACCGGCAAAGTGGTGTTGGTTTAGTGGTCTCAATGTCGAAAGGCAGGATGCTCATGGCTCGATTCGACCGGTTGGTACTCGCTCTGATTCTCGTCCCAATGCCGGTCGTCGCGCAGTCGGCGTCCGGGGACGACCTCGATCGGCGGGAGATCACCATCGCGGTTCGGGATGGTACCAGTCTGTATGCCGTCGTCGTCGCGCCGAAGACCTCCGCAAAGCCCCTGCCGATCATGCTGGTCCGAACCCCCTACGGGGTCAGTGGTAATCTTCGCGCGGGCCCGATGTCCACGGCCTATGCCGAGCTGGCGAAGGACGGTTATCTGTTCGTGTTTCAGGATTCGCGAGGCACCGGTAAGTCGGTCGGCAAGTTCATCATGAACGGGGCGCTCCATGATCCCAAAAGAGACCCGAGCGGGGTCGATGAGGCCACCGATACCTACGATACCATCGAGTGGCTGATCAAGAACCTTCCGAACAGCAATGGCAGGGTCGGCGTGATGGGCGTGTCGTATCCCGGTTGGCTGGCGGGCATCGCCGCGGTCAACCCTCATCCGGCGCTCAAAGCGGTCTCGCCCCAGGCACCGATGACCGACACCTGGATGGGCGACGATTTCTTCCACCAAGGCGCCTTCCGGCAGTCGTTCGGGGTTGAGTACGCCACCGCGATGGAATGGCCCCGAGGTACCCGGAGCCCGCTGGCGATCAATCGTTATGATCGATACGACTGGTATTTGCAATTCCCCACCCTCAAGGAACTCGGTGAACGGAACGGGATCGACACGTTGCCGTCGTGGACCGGGTTCAAAACCCATCCGGCGTGGGATGAGTACTGGCAAGCGAAGGCGATGCAACGGGTGCTCACCGAACCGACCGTTCCGGTGCTCAACGTCGGCGGCTACTGGGATCAAGAGGATGTTCTCGGCCCCCAGGAAGCCTATCGGACCCTCGAGAAGTCCGACACCAAGAGGTGGAATCACATCGTGTTAGGCCCCTGGTTCCACGGCGGGTGGTCCGGGCGGATGTCGGATACCTTCGGTCCACTCAAATTCGGAATGGACCCCGGGCTCTACTATCGGGCCAACATCGAACGCCCCTGGTTCGCCAACTGGCTCCATGGCACCGGCAATGCCTCGTTCGCCGAGGCCTACATGTTCGAGGCCGGCGGCAACAAATGGCGGACCTTCGATGCTTGGCCCCCCAAGGAAGCGAAACCGGCCAAGCTCTACTTCGGCGAGAACGGATCGCTGTCGTTCGATGCCCCGACCCGCGCCGGGGTTGATACCTACCTCAGTGATCCGAAGCACCCGATTCCGTACATCGCCCGCCCGGTCGACGGGACTCGCTGGCGGACCTGGTTGGTGGAAGACCAGCGCTTCGTCCAGAACCGGCCCGACGTGTTGAGCTGGGAATCTGCCCCCCTGACCAGTGACGTGACGATTGCCGGCAACGTCACCGCTCATTTGTTCGCCAGTACGACCGGCACCGACGCTGATTGGGTCGTCAAGCTGATCGACGTCTATCCGGACTCGGTCGCCGGAGAGCCCAAACTCGGCGGGTATCAACTGATGGTAGCGGCGGACATCCTGCGAGGCCGCTACTACAAGAGTTTCAGCAAGCCCCAGCCGATTCGGGCGAACACGGTCACACCCTTCACCGTGGATCTGCATCAACAGGTATACCGATTTCTTGCCGGGCACCGGATCATGGTCCAGGTCCAGAGCACCTGGTTTCCCCTCTACGATCGCAATCCCCAGACTTACGTCCCGAACATTTTCGAGGCGAAGGCAAGTGACTTCCGGTTGGCGACCCATCGGATCTATCACGGCCCGAAGGCCCCCAGTCACGTTGCGGTCGGAGTGCTGCCACCCTGAGACGGTCGGAGTCTGGCGCGGGCGGATCGATACAGGCTCCACGTCAGCCGAGCGTGTTTGGCTGTGGTCTGAAGCCAGCCGGCTGCTCCGTAGCGCCGGGCGCTAGTCGTGAGAGCCGCGTCCAATTCCACCAGGTGAATACCCGCGGCTCGGGCCCGAACCACGAAGTCGAGGTCTTCGCCGATCTCCAACTGATCATCGAATCCACCGAGCCGATCCCAGGCCGATCGCGGGATCACGAATCCCTGGTCGCCAAAAGGAAGGCCGAGCCAGCGAGACCGGAGGTTGGCGCCGAATGCGTTGAGCCGGACGGCCTTCGGGCCGTCCGCCGCAAACCGGAGACGGAAGTAGCCGATCGTGGGCGTGGATTCGGCCCCGAACAGCCTCAGGGCGGCCATACTTTCATCACTCAGCGTGGTGTCGGTATGGAGAAACCAGAGCCAGTTGCCGCCGGCCGCCGCCGCGCCGCGATTCTGCTGTGTCGCTCGGCCCGGTGGGCCGACGATCCACCGAAGCCGGAGTCCTCGGGCCGCTTCGATCTCGGCGTCCGTAGCGAGGCGCGTCGCCGACCCGATAACTTCCGCATCGGGGAGCCACCGACCGAGCTGCTGAAGGAGGTCGCTTGCTTGGTCTTTCGG
>JAYVJS010000698.1:0-14367 GCA_043769075.1 Gemmatimonadota bacterium
TTCGGAGCGTCACGCCCGGGACTCGTTCAACCGCTTCCAGCCCCTCGAGGCTGTGGCGCTGAAGGTCGGACACCAGAACGATTTCAACGGCGCTGCCCCGAGCCCGAGCGGCGAGCTCGCCGGCGGCCCGGAGACCCGGGGCAATCCGGCCGATCCGGCCGTTAGGCGCGATCGCCGACAGCCGAGCGCCGGCAGCGGCCAGGTCATTCCCAAGCGGCGCCATGATTTCAGCTGATTCGTCAAAGGCCACGACCGCGGCGAGATCGCCGGGCCGAAGGCCGGACATCGCGGCCCACGCCGAGTCGAGAGCCCGGGCAAAGACGCCTTGGTAACTCATACTGAGGGAACGATCGACGACCAGGATCAGCGCTCGCTGCTTGGCGCCGGCGGCCGGCGTTTGATCGTCCGCGCGCCAGAAGGGCCTGGAAAAGGCCGCGACCAACGCGGCGACCGCAAGCGCCCGAAGCAGTAGTAGCCATGGGTGGGTGAGCCGCCGCCGTTCAACCGTTCGGTGCGGCGCCATCCGGAGGAACATCAGGGACGGAAATCGGACTGGATCTTTCTGTTCCCGTTGCCGAAGGTGCACCAGGATCGGAATGCCGATGACCAGAAGGCCGGCCAGGAAAGCGGGGACCAGAAAGGCAAGGCTCACTAGCGGACCCGATCCCTGAGTTCTCGGCTCTTGAGATACTCATAGAGCGCCAGGTCGAGGGGCGCTGACGTATCGACCGGGGCATAGTCGACGCCGGTGCGCCGGAGACCGGTAGCCAGCGCGTCGTGGTGGGCCGCAACGGCCGATTGGTAGCCGGCTCGAAGGGTTTCGGGAACCACCGACAGACGCTCACCGGTCTCCAGATCCTCGAAACTCGCCGCCTCCGAATAGGGCAACGTTTTCTCGGCCGGGTCGATCAAGTGGAACGCGATGACGTCATGGCCGCGGACCCGGACCTTGCCGAGCGCCTCTTGGACAAATTCCGGCGTCGTGTACCAATCAGACAGAAACACGGTGACGCCGGTCCGGCCCAGCAACGCCGCAATCGAGTCGTTGGCCTCGATGCCGCTCCCGGCCCCGCCCGCCTCCGCTCGCTCCAGCGAATGGAGAATGAGCGATAGATGCCGGGTCGACGGCGGGACGTAGGTCTGGACGGTACCGGTGTAAAGAATCAGACCAATCCGATCGCCCTGGCGGTGCGAGAACCAGGCAAGCGCTGCCACCAGCATCTTGGCAAACTGCAGCTTGGTGACGCCGCCTGATCCGAAATCCATCGACTTCGACACGTCGAGCGCGAAAACAACCGAGGCGTTGGTATCAGCCTCGTACTCTTTGACGTAGTAGCGATCGGTCCGGCCATACACCCGCCAGTCGATCCGCCGGAGATCGTCACCAGGTTGATAGGGACGATGCTCGGAGAACTCGGTGGAGTGACCAAGACGCGGCGCCCGGTGGAGGCCGTGCATGAAGCCCTCCACCACTGTCCTGGCAATCAGCGACAAGTCGCCGATCCGGGCCAAGACCGCGGGATCGAGCAGATCCGATGGCGCCGTCCGGCTCATGACATCCCGGAGCGCGGCACCGGCACCGCGGCGAGGAGTTTGACGATCAACATGTCGGTCGTCACTCGTTCGGCTTGCGCCTGGAAGTTGAGCAACACCCGATGCCGAAGCACCGGCGGGGCCAGTGCCCTGATATCATCAAACGTCACATGGGGCCGTCCGTCGAGCAGGGCCTTGGCCTTGCCGCCGAGCAACAGGGCTTGGGCCGCTCGAACACTGGCGCCGTAGGCCACCCATTTCTTGATGAAGTCGGGCGACCCCTCGGTAACCGGCCGGGTCATTCGCGCCAGCGATACAGCGAACTGAACGACCGCATCGGCAACCGGAACCCGGCGGACCAGTTGTTGATAGGCCACCAGCTCGGCCCCGGTCACGATGTGATTGAGGCGGCCGCCTTGCACCCCGGTCGTCTCGTGGGCCACCCTGATTTCATCCGCCTCCGGCAAGTAGTCAAGGAGGACTTCGAACAGAAACCGATCCAGTTGGGCTTCCGGAAGGGGATAGGTCCCTTCGAGTTCGATCGGGTTCTGGGTCGCAAAGACGTGGAACGGTGGCTCGAGCGGATAGGTCTTGCCTTGCACCGTGACCCGGCGCTCTTGCATGGCTTCGAGCAGAGCCGCCTGGGTTTTGGGCGGGGTGCGGTTGATTTCGTCGGCCAGAACGATATTGGCAAAGATCGGCCCCCGCATGAATACCAACCGGCGGCCGCCGGTGGCGGGATCATCCTGGATCACATCGGTCCCGGTCACATCCGACGGCATCAAATCCGGCGTGAACTGAATCCGTTGAAACGAGAGGTCGACGACTTCCGCCAACGACTGGATCAGCATGGTCTTGGCTAAGCCCGGAACGCCGACCAGGAGACAGTTGCCACCGGCGAGCAAGGCGATCAGCGATTGCTCGACCACGGCTTCCTGGCCGATGATCCGTTTGGCCAACTCGGCCTTGATCCGAATGCCGGATTGATGGAGCCGATCGGCCGCGGCCTGATCGTCGGAGGGAGGAGGAGTCACACGAGCCTCATTCTATCGGGTAAGGGAATACACGATGTAGTTGACACCGATCTTATAGGCTTCGTTCGAGAGGTCGATCGCGAACAAGCCGGTATCGGAAAACTCCCAATACTCGCCGATGTCGTTGTTGTAGTTGATGATCATGAGCAAACGTTTGGTCGGGTCGTTGTCCTCGAAGACGCCAAGGAACACCGACGGGACCTGAAAATAGGGATGGACGTAGTCGAGCGATTCGATCCGGTAAAAGGCGTCAAACAAGGGATGATCTTTGGTCAGTGTGATCATCCTCGCGCCGGGAATGATTTTGCGAAGCTGGTTCTCGAGATTGAAGATCTGGTTGCCGGCAAAGTCATCCAGGATCATCAGGCCGCCCTTTTGGAGATAGGCCCGGACGCTCACCACTTCCTTGTCGGTTGGCTGCCAAAACCCAGGTTCACTGAGATAGGCGACGGGAAACTTGAACAACTCGGGATCATCGAGAGCCAGGATGTTGCTGGCATTGATCCGGGGCTGAATAGTCGTCAACTGCTCGAGGATCTTGGTAAAGTGCCGCTCGGCCTTGGGGTAATCGTGGTCCCATTTGAGATCGCGGCCGCCGCGAAACCCGTTGAGGCCGACCTCAAACTTGACCCGCACGAAGGTGAACCGGCCGTCGTACGGTACGTTTGCAGGCGGTGCATCCCCGAAGGCGCTCCCCTCTTGACTCGGGCGCCTCTGCTGGGCGCTTCCGGGTGCCGCGAATACCATCAGGAACAATCCAATGAGCCGGTGATTCACGGGGGCCCCCCTCGCAGTTCAAGCAATAGGGTCTGCGCTTTCTCGAACGAGGGGGCCTCTTCCAGCGCTCGAAGCACCTCTCGCCGCGCGGCAGCCCGGTCTCCGGCAGTTCGGTATGCTCTCGCTAGCTCATACCAGGCGCCCGCCCGATCACTCGGCTGGAGCGCCACCACCGCGCGACGCAACCGGATCGCGTCAGCGTTGGCTCCCAACTTAGTCGCCAAGCCGGCCGCTTCCTCGTTCATCGCCACATCGTAGGGGCTGATCCAGATGGCGCGGTCCAGGGCGGCAAGGGCACCCCGATCGTCTCCCTGCTTGGCTCGAAGCTCCGCCTCGAGACGATTCGCCCGATAGTGGCTGTCATTGAGCCTGGTCACTCGAGCCAGATACTCAATGGCTTTCGTCACCTCACCCCGTTCGCGGTAGAGCTCGGCCAGAAACCAAGCCGGACTCTCCCCATCGGCCATCTCGGGGAACATCGTGTCGGCTCGCTCAAACGCGGCGATCGCCTGGTCGAACTGTTTGGCTGCCATGAATCGCTTGCCCGACTCGATGGCTAACTGCAACTCACTAGGCCCAACCGTCGAATCCCGGAGGGCCGCCACACTCTTCATGGGCTCCGCAAACCGGGTCCGGAGCCAGCCGTCGAAACGCCGGTCGAGGTCCGCCAACGGAAGGCCGACCGAGGCTTGAAACGCCGGGCCGGTTGCAGCGCCATCTCGAAAGCCAGCCAGGAGCTTTCTGACCGACCCAAAACCGAAAGTCGTTTCCAGGTACTCGCACAACAACGAGGCCTGATAGTACGCCAAGATCACATCGTGCTGGTTCCGTGGCCGAACGAAACCGTCATTGAGCCGACTGACCGGATTGAGTTGGCTACCCTTGAGAGCCGCGACAAACAATGGGGTCGCTTGAGCGCCCCAGCCGGGTTTTGCCCTCCGTTCTTCCAAGACGGAGAGCCCCTCGGAGAGCCACCTGGGCACCTGGTGGTTGGTCATCCCGAGTGTGAAGGCATGGGCCAGCTCATGCCAAGCCGTCGAGCCCCAGTTGAAGGCGCCGATTTCCCGGGCCGAGGGGGCGTCCATGGCCAGCACCGAGCCAAAACTCACGCCGAGGGCGCCAAGACCGGCCAGGCCCACCGTTCGGACCGAGAAGTCGGCGTGCCGGCGGTAGAGCTCGATGCGAACTGGAGTCGGCGGCCGGTATTGGTAACGAGCGGCCAAAGAATCGAAGGCTCGCTCGAGGAGCGGTCCTAGGTGAAGCGCCAATAGTTCGATTTCATCAGGTGCCCCCACTAACTGGAACCGGGCGGTCGAGATCGTTCGGTACTTCGCGAGGTCATCGAGGAGGTCGAGGGTGTTCTTGTTCCAGACATGGAAGGGATCTCGGGCAAACGCCTCCGTCAGGCGGGCCCGGCCGTCGTCCATCCGCCCCAACCGGAGTTCGTTCGTGCCTAACGCCGTCAGCACTTCGGGATCGTCGGGAGCAATGGCCACCCCTTCGGCGGCAAACCGGGCCGCGGCGGCGTACTGGCGCTGCCGACCCAGGGCCTCGGCGATTTCGGCATAGAAGCCAGCGGGCGCCGGCCGATGGCTCCGGAGCAACCGCTCCGCGGTCCGAAATCCAGCCGTGTCACCGCGAAGCAAGAGCACGGCCCCACGGATGGCCCAGGCTCGCTCGGCGGTGGAATCGAGCCCGATCGCCAGATCGGCTCGGGCCAGCGCCGAGTCGGTCTGCTCGGCATCAAGATCCATCCGGGCCAACACCGCGATGCCGCGAACCAACCCGGGACCCGCCTTGACCGCCTTCTCGACCAATCCGTACGTGTCAGGCCGTCCCTCGAACAGCGCCACCTCGGCCAAGCCAAGCTCCGCCCGCGCGTTGCCTGGATCGCGCCGAAGGGCTTCGGCGAACGCGGCCTTTGCGTCGGGCGCGTTGTACTTCCCAAGCAGCAGCTGGCCCAGCCGTAGATTCGCTTCGATGAGAGTGGAATCCGCCGCCACCGCCCGGTCAAGCGCGGCCAGCGCATCTTTGAACTGGGCCGGAGTCACCGCGCCGAGGAGCTGGTAGGCAATGCCTAACGCCAGCCAGTCGAGCCCGGAATTCGTTGCTGATGCTTCGAGCCGCCGGGCGACTCGGTCCGCGGTGGCCCGGGCTTCGGCGGCACCACCCGACCCGACCAGGAGCTCGGCCCGCCGGACCAGAGCCAGTGCCTGGAGCGGCCCCGGAACCGAGGCGACCTGCCGAAAGAGACTATCGGCCCGCCGGCTCCGGCCCCGATTCACCGCGGCCTCCGCCAAGAGGTAGCCGGCGGTCGGATCGGCCTCCCGGCCGGAAAGTTCCCGCTCGACCGCTGCGATCTCACCGCGATCAAGCGCCCGAGTCAACCGCCGCCGAAGCTCCACGGGGTCCTGCGACTCCCGCCCAGCACAGGTTACTCCGGCTACCGCCAATGCCAAGACGCCCAACTTCCCCGGTAGCCTCATGGCGTCTGCCTCTGGATTGCCCGGATCGCCTGGTTGGCTTCGGCCAGCGACACCAGGAGTCGCTCCAGCTCCCGTTGATACGCCGTCGAGTCGGTTCGAGCCTTGCGACCCCGCAACTCGGCGATGGCGGCTTCGAGCCGGCGGCGCTCCGCAACCAAGGTCGCCACCCGGGGATCCCCGGCGGTGCTGTCCTCGACCAGGGCAAAATCGACCGCCCGGGCGAGGGCGCCGCTCTCACTGTCGTCGAGTTGGGCGTGTTCGGTCAGAAGCCGTTTCCCGGTTTCGTACGCCCGGGCCACTTCGCGGCTGGCATACTGAAACGCCTCCGCCGCCGACACGCGGCCGTTTTTGTCGGCGTCGGCCGCGTCACTGCTCAGGGCCCTGACGAAAAAGTCGCCGAACATGGTCGCGTTCCGCTCGAAGCCGGTCTTGGTCGCGGTGATGACGACCCGGCGCGGGCCCGCCAAGACCTTGAGAAAGCCCCCGCTGGCGCTGGCGGCGTTGACCACGACGACGGTCTGGTCGGACAGCGCCTTGAGCGCTTGCGCCAGATCGGTGGCAGTCAGATCGGGACCCGGAAGGTTGAGCCGCGCTTCGTCGCCCAGTTCACTGCCGTGACCGATCAGGAGCAGCAGCACGACGCCGTTCTTGGCCGTTTGCCGCGAAACCTGCCCGATCGCCGCCAGCACGGCCTCCCGGGTTGCCCGGCCGGTCATCCGGGTGGGATCGACGGTCGGGTTTTCGGTCAAATACACCAGACTGGAGTCCCGAACACCCCACTGCACTTTGGCCTGGTCGACGATGGTGGCGCCGAGTTTTGTCCAGGCGGCGGCGTACTGAGGCTCGCCGGATAGGCCGGTGACGACGACGACCCCCATCTGAACCGCGAGCAGGAGTGAGCCTAACGTGGCGATCATACCAGCCCCCGGCGCCGGCGATAGATCCATTCGGTCCCGAGCAAGGCAACCAAGGCAAGGAAAATGATCGGCATGTCCCAAAGGTCTTTGGTTTCTTTGACGGTCACGCCGCTCTCAGTGTAGAGCACATCATTGGGAAGTTGATCGACCGTGGCGGCCGTGTAGAACTTGCCGCCGGTTTCGGTCGCCAAGCGCCTCAGCAAAGGCGCTCGCATCTCGGCGTTGAGGAAGTCGACCCCCCGGTCGGCGACATCGAGAAACTCGGCCTCGTTCACGATCGAATCGCGACCCCGGGCGCCCCGCACCAAAACGCGGTAATTACCTTCGGCCGTGGCAACGAAGCTGCCGCTGTACACCCCATCCTGGGCCAGCCCCCAATCGAGCGGGACCGAGGAGACGGAGTTGTCCGGCGCGGTGATCTCAGCCGCCAGCCGGGCATCATTGACTCGAAGGAAGGTCGAATCGGAAAACTCGGCCCGGACCGTGACCCGCTGCCCCGGCACCGGATGTTCGGGACTCATCGACACCTCGACGCGGTCAGGAACATCTTCGAGCAGCAACCGGAGCAATTGACGCCACAGCGTTTCGTGGGTCTGGTCCTCGACGCTCACGTCGGCGTGCATTTGCCAGAGCCAGGTGTCTTGGACCCCGAGCATCAGAGCGCGCCCGCGTCCGAACCGTTGCTGGGCCAGTACCGGGACCGCGCCATTGCCGTCCGGCGTGCGCCCCTCGAGCAACACCGTGGCGCCCGGCTTCAATCCGGCCAGCCGATTCACGGAGGTAAGCGGAGGCAAGGAGTCCCAATGCGCGACATTGGTCTCCTCTCGATCGGTTAGAATCAACGCCGCGTTGCCGAGCCCCGCGGGAGTCGGTGACACTCTGAGTTCGATCGCCGCCTCGCCCGAATCCGCGGTCCGATTGACGAACGACAACGGCAGGACATCGGCCACGGCCGTACCTTGGAACGCGCCCTCGCCATAGGACGCCCGGCCGCCTAACGCGAGGAGACCCCCGCCCCGCTCGGAAACGAACTCCCCAATCATTCGAAGCTGGTCGGCCGTGAAGAAGCTGGCCTCGATCGTCCCGAGCACCATGGCCCGGTACTGGAACAACTCGCTCCGAGTGGTAGGAAACCCCTTGACCAGTTCGAGGCTATCGTCGACCCCGAGCCGGAGGAACTTCCCTTTCGAAGTCCGCTGAAGGCCGACGACCTGAAGGTTGCTGTCGGCCGCCGCGGCTCGGCGAAGGAACGCGAACTCGGGGCGCAGGTTGCCCTCCACATAGAGGATCTTTTCCCGGCGGTCCCGGACCCGAACCGTGGCGTCCTGGCTGTTGTTCTGGCTCACGGCCTCGCCCCGAAGCGGCCGGACTTGGACTCGAATCGGGCGGACCCCCGGCTCGAGCGGCGGGATTCGAATCGGCACGGTCATCGTCTCGGTGCCCTTCGGCACCGTCACCTCCCGGGTGGCGACGATCTTGCCGTTGTCCTCAACCGTCAGGGACACGACCTCGCCCGCCACGCCGCGAACCCGGAGTGCCACCGAGCCCAACAGCACCGCGCCTCGCAACGTCGACCGGGGCAATTCGATCCGCTCAACCGACACGTCACGGTCGAACCGTTCCCGCCCGATCCCAACGGTGTACACCGGAATCTTGCCGGCCTGCAAAGACAACACCGGATCCGACATCGGCTGGCCACCGTTGTCAGCCCCATCGGTCACGACGACCAACCCCGCGAGCGAGGCCCCGGCAAAGTCTCGGCGAACCTCGGACAGCGCACTGGCAAGATCGGTCCGGCCGCCAGTACCCCGAAGCGCCGCGGCACGATCGATCCGGTCCATCGTTTCCGAAAAGCGGTAGAACCGAAGCGCGAACCGCTCCGAGAGGCGCCCCACGACAGAACCGGCCGAGTCGCCGAACAGTCGACGGACTTGGTCCAGCCGAGTCAAGGAATCGGCATCCCGGATCAGCATGCTCTTCGAATCGTCGAGCAGGATGCCGAGGACGTTTTGCTGGGGGACCGACATGGAGACCAACAGGGCCGGGCGGAGCAGACAGGCGCCCAACAGGCCGATCGCGGTGGCCCGAAGCAGGGTCAGGACGATCCGATCCGCGACCGTAGCCCGACCGACCCGACGATACGACCAGACTGCCACGGCAATACCACCCGCCACGGCAAGGCCCACCAACCACAGTGAGCCGGCTCCCTGCCACACGAAAGCACCTTGCTCGAACACCCGCCGGGGATATTTGAGGAGGATTTCGAGCAGAGACTCGAGGAAGGTTGCGGCCGCCGACATACCTATTCTATACCGACGCCCAGCTTTGGGGGAAAGTTTCTCGCTCGGCCACCGGTTGCCCCCGGACCCTGGGGGATTCAAATTGGACCGATGACTCGATGGTTCCAAGCGCACTGGTCGGCTCGGGTGCTGCTCTGCCTCGTGGGGGCCGTTGCGCTTGGGGCCCTCGCCCCCCCGATCTGGCTGGCACCGGCCAACCGTCTCCCAATCGTTACGCTTCCCTCGATCCAACCGTTGGACGCCGGACTTCGGTGGACCGGATCGGCGGTCTCGCCCGATGTAACCCAGCAGGCGGTCCTCGACCAATTGCTGGGCTGGCTGGTGGCCCTCGGCTGGGGGGCGCTAGCGGTCGGCGCCATTACCGCCCTGGCACTTTGGGCAACGTTGGCGGCGCGCCGTGTCGCGGAAGTCAGCGTCAGACGGGCCGTTGGAGCGAGTCGGCGCTCGCTGTTTGGGGTAGCGCTCGGCGAAGGAGCTTCGACCTGGGTGCTGACGATCGCCGTCGGCCTCGGGCTCGCCGCCTTGGCGACCGGGGCAGCGGTGGCCGGATGGCCCGGCCCCTCATCCCGAGTGCAATTCACCGCACCGGCGGGAGCTTTGGTCGCGTTGGCGGCAGTCATGGGACTCGGCTCGCTGTTCCCGCTGTGGTCGGCCGGGTCCCGGAGGGTTGTCGAGCAAGTCGAGACCCCGCCACCGCTATGGATTCCAGCCATTCAGCTCGGGGTTGGTTTCGCCGCGCTGGTCGGGGCGGCTTTGATCCTTGGCCCAACCGGCGCCAGGCTGGCCCCGGGAGAATCGCCCCCGGCTGACGGCACGGTGTATCAACTCGAGCATCCCGGAGCCGCCGCCGAGATCCGGGCGGCGGACTATCAGTCGCTGCTCGCCTCGATCCGCCGGACCGAACCGACGGCGGTGGTCAGTCTCGCCAGCCCAGGCGGGCACGACGGAATGGGCACCGTCGATCAGCTCACCACCGACTGCGGTCAATGTTATGTCGGCGGCATCTATCTCAAGTGGCGACCGCTCCGGGCGACCTACCACACCGCGAGCGCCGACACCTTCCGGGCCCGCGGCGTCCGGCTCATCGAGGGTCGGGCCTTCACCGATGATGATCGGGCCGGCTCGGCCCCGGTCGCCATCGTCAACCAGTATCTCGCCGCGCGGTACTTCCAGTCCGGCCAGCCGCTTGGCCGAGAGGTGTTCTTGGCCGGCAGGATGACCGGAACGGCCTACCGGGTAGTCGGTGTGGTCGATGATCGGGCGGCCCAGGGTTTCGGCGCGGAGTTGCGGCCGTTGGAGACCATTTATCTGAGCACGCTCCAAGTTCCCGGAAAGCACACCGAGCTGTGGCAGGTCGGCCCCGGATCGACCCCGCTGGAGCCGCCGAACGGTGTGGCCGTGATCGGCCGGACCAGCCGGGCCGCCGTGACCCGCCGACACGACGCGGCCCTCCGATGGTTTGGGCGGTGGTTCGGCCTCGAAGGCGGCGCGACGATGCTGCTAGCCCTCGGCGGTATCGTGGTCTTGATGGGCACCTGGGTGTCGGCATCGCGGAGTGAGTTCGCGATTCGCCGGGCCGTCGGCGCGGGGCGATGGCAGATTCGGCGATTCGTGCTCGGACGGGCGTTGACGGCGGCCGGAGTTGGAATCGGACTTGGTTTGGTGTTCTTTGGACCGGCGATCTGGCCGGAAATCGCCCGGCTCGTGCCGGGTGTGTCTTACTGGCGTCCGGGGTTGGTGGCCGGTGTGGGGGCCGGCCTTGCTGCCGTCACGGTGCTTGCCGCCATCGGCCCCGCCTGGCGGGCGGCCCATTCAAGCCCCGCCGAGTTGACGAGCAACTAGGCGCAGCCGCCTACACCGCGGTGCCGAACAGTCGTCCGACCAGCGCCGTTGCCCCCATCGCGACCACGCCCCAAAAAGTCACTCGCGCCGCCCCGACCATGAGGGGGGCCCCGCCCAGCCGTGCCGCCATCGCGCCCAGAACCGCCAACAGCACCAATGAACTGGCGAAGACCGCAACCGTCAGAGTCGAGGTCGGCCAGAACGCCGCCAGCAGAACCGGCGGCGCCGCACCGACCGCAAACGCCGCCGCGGAGGCCAAACCCGCTTGGAGCGGGCGGGCCCGGGTCGCCTCATTCATGCCCAACTCGTCCCGCGCATGGGCCCCGAGTGCGTCGTGAGCGGTAAGCTGATCGGCGACTTGCCCGGCGAGGTCAGGCGTTAGGCCCCGCGCCACATAGATCCCGGTGAGTTCAGCGTGCTCGGCGGCGGGCGATGCGGCCAGCTCCCCTTTTTCACGCGCGAGGTCGGCCCGTTCGGTATCCGCTTGAGAGCTGACCGAGACATACTCCCCAGCCGCCATCGACAGAGCCCCGGCCATCAGCCCGGCCAGGGCCGCAACCAGGACGGCACCCGGACCCGGATTCGCCGCCGCGACGCCGACCACCAAGCTGCTGGTGGAAATCAGACCGTCGTTGGCCCCCAAAACGGCGGCCCGAAGCCAGCCAATATGCTCGGTTCGATGAAATTCGCGATGTGGCATCATGAGGGACAATGGCGCCTGATTGCGCTCCGGTCAACCGTACGGTATGCGATCTTACGCTGGCTCGATAGCCGGAGCGATGGGGCCCTCTCCGTCGATGGTGCCGTGGTGGGCGTCTACGCCGTGGGGATCGCTGGTGCAGCCACCGGAGGGCGGCTGCTCAGCGGCATGCTGTACAACGTGAATCCCGCCGACCTTGCGACCTTACGTGGCGGTCGCGGTTACCCTGGTGGCCGTGGCAGGCCTGGCCTGCTTAGTACCCGCGATCCGGGCCACCCGAGTTGATCCGCTGACGAACATCCGCGCCAACTAGAGCTTGTGAACAGCAAACCCCTCAATTTGGACATCGAGGGCGTGATTGACCCGAAGCCCGACGTAGCCCGTGACATCGGCCACGGCCATTTCGTACACCGTCTTGCCGTTGACTAAGAAAGCCACCTTGGCGCCGCTGGCGTCAATCTCGAGCTTGTTGGTGGCCTTCCCGGCGGCGTCGGCTTTTTGAAGCGCGTCTGAATCGGTCCAGGCCACGACATCGGACGCGGTCGCACCGGTCCGCTTCTTGACTGAGTACTTGCCGTCACCGCGGATCAGGAAGTAGACATAGCTCTGCCCTTCACCTGCTAAGTCCTTGCCGGCGAACACCATCCCGTACGCTTCGGGGTGCTCCGGCGCCTTGGTCTGGGTAAAGGTGGCCAGGGTGTGGAACTTCCCAGCGACCTTGTCGGCCTCACGATAGTACACGGCGGCTTGTCCAGGGCTGACGTGAAATCCACCACCCATGGCGGTGAATTTGGCCATGCTGACATCGCCCTTGTCAGGACGGGCCATCCAGCCGGCCGGCAGCCCCTGGGCTGCTAGGGTAGAAGCCAGGAAC
The DNA here is from genome assembly GCA_043769075.1 of Gemmatimonadota bacterium. Taxonomy (GTDB): domain Bacteria; phylum Gemmatimonadota; class Gemmatimonadetes; order Gemmatimonadales; family GWC2-71-9; genus SHZU01. Next base: position 12,464 of record JAYVJS010000698.1, read on the forward strand.
ACCATCGCACCGAGCGTTTTGACGATCATCATCCTACCCTCCGACAGTTGGGAAAAGCTGAGACATGACCTAATGAGCCACAACGAATCTACTACGCCTGAGCGCTCGGATTGGTTCTAACAGGCAGCCGATCCCCAATCGGCTCCCTTGACCCGAGCCACCCAACCACGAGACTTTGCCCCCAATGTCATCCGAAGCGATATCCCCCCGACCGGCCACGATGTTCGGCCGAGCCCTTCGCCGCCGCTGCCCTGCCTGTGGGGGCGGCCCGCTTTTCACTCGGTGGATTCGGATGGTCGACGCCTGTCCTCAGTGTCACCTGGCAACCGACCGGGGAGAGTCCGGCTACGCGCTGGGGGGCATCTGGCTCAACCTCTTTGCGGCTGAAACGCTCAACACGGCAATCTGGGTTACCGTGGCAATCAAAACCTGGCCCGACGTTCCGTGGAGCACCCTCCAAATCGTCGGGCCGATCACGGCCATCGCGATGCCGCTCTTCTTCTATCCGTTTTCCAAAACCCTGTTTCTGGCTCTCGACCTTCATTTCCGTCCGACCGTCTAGTCAGAGCTTTCCAAACCGAAGCCGGTCGACCGCGATCCGGCCGTTGCTCATCACGAACAGCACATCCTGCAACGTCCTCACCAATTCCAACGGGTTGTCCTCGACCACGATCAGATCGGCTTCGAGTCCGGGCTCGATCGCCCCGGTTTGCTTCTCAATCCGAAACAGTTCGGCCGCCCCGATCGTGGCCGATTGCAGAGCCTCGAGCGGGGTCATCCCCAGTTTCACGAAATTGGCCACCTCGTGGGATACCCGGGTAATGCTGACCGGCGTGTAGCTCACATCGGCACCGGTGACGATCTTGATGCCCAGGGCATGGGCCTTTCGAAACGTCTCCTCCATCCGCGGCATCATATGAAGGCCCCGGGCTTTGGTGACCGGATCGTCGTAGTCACCGCCGGGTTCGATCAAATCGACCAGGGTCGAGTAGGTCGGCACCAAGTAGGTGCCCTTGGCTTTCATCAATGCCAATGTCGAATCCGACAGATAGGTTCCGTGCTCGATGCTCCTGACCCCGGCTTTGACCGCCGCGTACGCCCCTTCGTCGCCGTGGGCGTGGGCCAGCACCGGAATGTTCTTCAAGGCCGCTTCGTCGACCACCGCCCGAAGTTCGGCCTCAGTGTAGACCTGCTGACGGGGATCGGTTTCCGGGCGCCCGGCCCGTTCGGTGCCCCGGGTCTTGATGACATCCACACCGTGCGCCGCATTGGCCCGGACTAGCTGACGAAGCCGGTCGATCGTGGTGACCCCGGCAATCAAGTTGCCTAACGAAGGGTCGGCCAACACCGCATCCTCGAGATTGGGGGTCACGAACAGCCCCGCCGCCAGCACGTCCGGGCCCGCGATGAACCCCGTCTTCGACATCTCCCGGAGGGCCACGTCCCGGAACGAACCGACACTGGCACTCCGAACCGTGGTGACGCCGGTTTCGAGAGCCCGTTTAGCCGAGGCCAAGTTGTCGAGATGGGTGTGGGCATCCATCAGGCCGGGCACCACGTATTTGCCCCGGAGATCAACCGTCGTGATCCCCGCGGCGGTCCCGGCCGGCCCGACCGAGACGATCCGGCCCGCCCGGACCAGAACCGTCAACCCGCGCCGGATTGCGCCCGTCCGGACATCAACCACATTGGCGTTGATGAGCGCCAGGTCCGGCTGCGGCAAAGCGCCGTCGGCGCCGCGGACTTGGGCCCGGCCGACCATGGGGAGGACGGCGATCAACGCCCCAAGCAGCAACGCCCGGTTCACTCGACCCGCCGGGCCATCGACACCACCGAAACCAGGTCGACCCGGATCGCCGTGACCCGGCCGCCCTCACGAACGACCCAGGAGCGATCGGAGTTCG
>JAYVJS010000699.1:0-2039 GCA_043769075.1 Gemmatimonadota bacterium
CCCCTGGCGGTTCGCCCTCCGTGGGGTCACGACGTTTACCTTGGCGATGGTCGGGACATTGGGTCCGTGGATGGCCTTTACGGTCGCAAGGGATGGTGAACTGATTCCATTGCAGACCTCCAGCGGGATCCTGTGGCAAGGGAGCCCGGAGTACTACCATCTCCTCAACGACCAGGGCTACAGCTACCAGAGAGTGTGGACCGAAGTGATCTTCGGGCCGGGCTGGCAGGCCCACGATCCCACTAGCATCGAGGGCGATAAGTGGTGGACTGCCCGGGCCACCCGTTCGATCAAGAGCGAGCCCGGTACCTATCTCCGGTATGCGGCCGAAAAACTCGGGACCTACTGGGTTGGCGACGCCTATGCCGACTGGGCCAACTCCCAGGTCTTCAACTTGGTCGAGATGAGCAAGTATTTTTCTCCCCGAAAGTTGTTTATGATCGCCACATCCAGGGGGTTGCCGATCATCGGCCTGCTGGCCATTCTCGTCCTCTGGCGCCAATGGCGGCGACTGGTGCCGCTGTACGCGATCTTGATCTATGTGACCCTCTTGCACGCGTTCACCCATGCGGAGTTCCGGCTCTCGAGCCCGTTCCAGCCCATTTTGATGGTGTTCATTGGGGGGGCGACGGTGGCTTGGTGGCAGGCGCGCTCCAGGGTGCCAATCGATCGTCCCGGTGGGCTCAGCTGGCAACGAGGCCTCTAGGCGCCGAGATTGGCCCCGCGGTACATTCCCAGGATGACGGATCCGAAGCCCTACTCGCTCGACGACAAATACCTCCTCGATGACGGCATCGTCGCCTTGTCCGGAGTCCAGGCCCTGGTCCGCCTCCCGATCGACCAGCACAAGGCCGACCGCCAAGCGGGTCTCAACACCGCCACCCTGATCTCGGGGTATCGGGGCTCCCCGCTCGGCGGCTTCGACTTCCTCCTCCAGGCTTCCAAGCGGATTCTCGAACAACACCAAGTCCGGTTCCTCCCCGGTGTCAACGAAGATCTCGGCGCCACAGCCATCTTCGGCTCCCAGCTCGCCAACCTGATGCCTTCACCTAAGTACGACGGCGTCCTCGGCATCTGGTACGGCAAAGGCCCCGGTGTCGACCGGTCCGGCGACGCCTTCAAGCACGCGAACCTCACGGGCGTCGGCAAGAACGGCGGCGTCCTGGCCGTGGCCGGCGACGACCCCGCGTCTAAGTCGTCGACCGTCCCCTCGGCGTCGGAGATAGCGCTCTACGACGCTCAAATGCCGGTCCTCTTCCCCGGCGACGTCCAGGAAGTCATTGACCTGGGCAGCGCGGGGTTTGCCCTGTCGCGCTATTCCGGGCTCTGGGTCGGCTTCAAGATGACCACCAACGTGGCCGACGAATTCGGCACCGCCCGGATCACCCCGGGCCGGCACCAGTGGAAGCGCCCGGAGTTCGAGTTCAACGGCAAGCCCTGGCGGCCGACCCAGTCGCATACCCTGTTCGCCCCGTACAACCTCCAACTCGAACAAGAACTGATGGAGGGCCGGCTCCAAGCGGCCCGCCGGTTCGCCGCCTCCAACGAATTGAACCGGGTGACGGTAAATCCGCCTAACGCCTGGCTCGGTATTGCCGCCGCCGGGAAAACCTATCTCGATGTCCGGGAAGCCCTGGCCCGGCTCGGCTTTTCCGACGACGACCTGATCCGGTACGGCATCCGGCTCTTCAAGATCGGGATGCTCTACCCGATGGAACCCGCCTCGGCGCTGGCCTTTGCCGCGGGGCTCGAAGAAATCCTGGTGATCGAGGAAAAGCGCTCGTTCGTCGAGCTCTTGCTCCGGGACGTCCTCTATCACCAGGCCAATCACCCCCGGATCGTGGGCAAGGTCGATGAGGCGGGCCGGCTCTTGGTGCCGAGCCACGGCGAACTCGACGCCGACCTGATCGCGCCGATCCTGGCCGCCCGGCTCGCTCGGAAGCTCCCCGCCGAGGTGATGGCCGGCCGGCTCGAGCGGCTTCGGCCGTCAACCGACGCATCGGTCCAGCCGATGGGGCTCGGCGCGCAGCGGCTTTCTT
>JAYVJS010000700.1:0-4690 GCA_043769075.1 Gemmatimonadota bacterium
GCGACGTACAACGTGTTGTGGTCCGACGCGGTCGTCGTTGAGCGGGGCGCGCTGACGGGCGAAGCGATCGAGTCCGATGACGCCGAGTCGGCGCCGGCCCCGAAGAAGAAGTCCGCGTCGAAAGCCGCGGCCGCCCCCAAGGCGCCGAAAGCCCCGAAGGCAGCCGCCGCCAAAGTGGCCAAGGCGCCTGCAACGGCGAAGGCCGCCAAGCCCGCCGCCGACAAGAAGGCCCCGGCCAAGAAGGCCGCCCCAAAAAAGAAGGACGGTAAGTAATGGCTGCCCTTCATGAGGTGATCGTGAAGCCGCTGGTCACCGAGAAGAGTTCGGCGGCCTACCAGAACCGGAAGGAATACGCCTTCCAGGTGGCGACGCGCGCGACCAAGCGCGATGTCAAGGCGGCGTTAGAGAAGCTCTTCGGCGTCACGGTGACTCGGGTTCGCACCATGCAAATGCGCCGCGTCGAAGTGATGCGGGGGCGGACCCGGGGTAAGACCGAGGCGTGGAAGAAGGCATTGGTGACTTTGAAGGACGGCGACTCCATCGCCGTGTTCGAGGGTTAACATGGCCATTCGTCAGTATCGCCCGATGACGGCGGGAACTCGGTTCCGCTCGGTGTCCGACTTCGCGGAAATCACCCGCGACACGCCGGAAAAGTCGTTGCTCACCCCGCTCCGGAAAACGGGCGGCCGCAACAACAAGGGTCACGTCACCATGCGGGCCATTGGTGGCGGCCACCGGCAGCACTACCGGATCATCGACTTCAAGCGGAACAAGTTCGGGATTCCGGCCACGGTCGCGCACATCGAATACGATCCCAACCGGACCGCGCGGATTGCGTTGCTGCACTATGCAGACGGCGAGAAGCGCTACATCCTTCATCCGGTTGGGTTGAAGCAGGGTGATAAGGTGTTGAGCGGGCCCGGGACCGATGCCCGGAACGGCAACGCGCTGCCGCTCTCGGAGATCCCGTTGGGCACCAACGTGCACAACATCGAGCTCAAGATCGGCAAGGGTGGCTCGATTGCCCGGAGCGCCGGCCAGTATGCTCAGGTCATGGCCCGTGAAGGCCAATATGTGACCCTTCGGCTCAAGTCGGGCGAAACCCGGCTGGTGAACGGCCGATGCCTGGCCACGATCGGCGAAGTCGGCAACTCCGAACACGAGCTGCTGTCTCGCGGCAAGGCCGGTAAGACTCGGTGGTTGGGCCGCCGCGGGAAAGTCCGAGGTGTCGCCAAGAATCCCGTCGATCACCCGTTGGGTGGTGGCGAGGGCAAGAGCTCCGGTGGTCGTCCGCCGGTTTCCCCGTGGGGCAAGCCGGAAGGTGTCAAGACCCGGGCTCCCAAGAAGGCTACGAATCGATTGATCATCCGCGGTCGCAAGCGCGGTAAGGCGACGGGCGGGGGGAACGGGTAACCATGGGACGTAGCGTCAAGAAGGGACCGTATGTTCAGGAGGCCTTGCTCAAAAAGGTCCAAGTCCTGAGCTCGAAGAACACGAAGCAGGTCGTGAAGACCTGGAGTCGGGCGAGCACCATTCTCCCGGAGTTCGTGGGCCACACGTTTGCGGTGCACAACGGCAACAAGTTCGTGCCGGTGTATGTGACCGAAAACATGGTGGGACACAAGCTCGGTGAGTTCTCGCCGACCCGGATCTTCAAGGGTCATAGCGGCAAGCTGGTGGCCGACAAGAAGGCGAAGCCGGAGTGATTATGTCACTGGGACACGCAATTCAGCGCAACGTTCGCCAGAGTCCGCGGAAAATGCGGCTGGTGATCGACCTGATCCGGGGTAAGGATGTCAACGAGGCGTTGGCGATCCTCAAGTTCAACAAGCGGAACGCGGCGAAGCAGATCGCGAAGACGCTCAAGAGCGCCGTCTCCAACGCCGAGCAGAAGGCGATGAAGGAGAACGAGCGGTTCGATGCCGACGAGTTGATGGTCGCCAAGGCGATCGTCAACGGGGGTTCGCCCTTGAAGCGGATTCACGCCGCGGCCCAGGGCCGGGCGACTCCGATCAAGAAGCGGACCAGTCACGTCGAGATCCACGTGCGGACGAAGGAGTAATCGATGGGTCAGAAAACCAATCCGATCGGGTTCCGGCTCGGCATCGTCAAGCCGTGGGTGTCCCGATGGTACGCGAACAAGGAAATGCCGGCGCTGCTCAAGGAAGACGAGCTGATCCGGAAGTACTTGATGACGCGCTTGGGGCATGCCGCGATCGCCGAGATCCACATCGAGCGGCGGCCCGGCAAAGTGACCGTGACGGTCCATACCGGGCGTCCGGGTGTCGTGATCGGCAAGAAGGGGACCGAGGTCGATAAGCTGCGTGACGAGTTGGCCCAGCTGACGTCCAAGGAAGCGGCGATCAACGTCGAGGAGATCAAGCGGCCTGAGACGTCCTCGCAATTGGTGGCCGACAATATCGGGCACCAGCTGATCCAGCGGATCTCGTTCCGGCGGGCGATGAAGCGGGCCGTCCAGAGCGCGATGCGGATGGGCGCTCTTGGGATCAAGGTTCGGGTGTCGGGCCGACTCGGTGGGGCCGAAATCGCCCGGACCGAGGGGTATCACGAGGGTCGGGTTCCGCTCCATACCCTGCGGGCCGACATCGACTACGCCACCAGCACCGCCAAGACCACCTACGGCACGATCGGGATCAAGGTCTGGATTTTCCGGGGTGAAGTAGTCGAAGACGTGACCGGCAAGACGTACAGCACAGGAGCCTAATCAATGCTTGCGCCGAAGCGGATCAAGTTCCGCAAGCAGTTCAAAGGAAAGATGCGGGGCTTGGCCCTGCGCGGGAACACGGTGGCATTTGGCGATTTTGCCCTGGCCGCGATGGAGCCGGGCTGGGTGTCGAACCGCCAAATCGAGGCCTCACGGATTGCGATTTCGCGGGCCATGAAGCGGGGCGGCAAGATGTGGATCCGGGTCTTTCCGGACAAGCCGATCACCAAGAAGCCGGCCGAAACCCGAATGGGTAAGGGTAAGGGCAATCCGGAGGGATGGGTGGCGGTGGTGAAGCCGGCCCGGATTCTCTTCGAGGTCGAAGGCGTGACCGAGGAAATCGCCCGGGCGGCGTTTGCACTGGCGGCCGCGAAGCTCCCGGTCAAGACCCGGTTCGTGAAGCGGGAGGAGCACTAGGATGAAGGCCCTTAAGGCGGAAGACCTCGTGCAGCTGTCGGTCGAGGATCTCCAGGCGAAACTTGGGGAGTTCGAGGAGGAGCAGTTCCGGCTTCGGTTCCGGACGGCCACCGAGGCCGTCGAAAACCAAATTCAATTCCGGACCCGCCGTCGCGACATTGCTCGGATCAAGACGATCCTCCGGCAGAAGGAAGGTTGATGATGACTGAAGAGACCGCAGCGCCACGGAACCGGCGGAAGACCCGGACCGGCGTGGTGCAGAGCGACAAGATGACCAAGACCGTCACCGTCATGATGGAGCGGCGGTTTGCTCATCCGGTGTACGGCAAGCGGATTACCCGCCAGAAGACGATCAAGGCCCGGAATGATTTGGGGGCCAAGACCGGCGATACGGTTCGGGTAATGGAAACCCGCCCGCTGGCGAAGACGGTGCGATGGCGCGTGACTGAGATCGTGGAGAAGGCGAAGTAGGGAGATCATATGGTTCAACAGGAAACGATACTTCGCGTCGCGGACAACAGCGGGGCCCGCAAGGCCCTCGTGATCCGCGTCCTCGGTGGCTCGAAGCGCCGCTACGCCGGGCTCGGTGATGTGGTGATTGTGGCCATTAAGGACGCGATCCCAACCGGCCAAGTGAAGAAGGGCGACGTCGCCCGGGCGGTGGTGGTGCGCGTGGCCAAGGACACCCGTCGGAAAGACGGCTCCTACATTCGGTTCGACGAGAACGCGGTGGTTCTCATCGATGATAAGGGCGAACCGCGAGCGACCCGAATTTTCGGGCCGGTTGCCCGGGAACTGCGCGATCGACGGTATATGAAGATCGTCTCGCTGGCGCCGGAGGTCATCTGATATGCGGATTCTGAAGCATCTTAAGGCGCGTCGAAAAGTCGGCCCCGGCCCGGTGGTTCGGGTCTCGATGCCGATCACCAAGGGCGACATGGTCCAGGTGATTTCCGGGTCGAACAGCGGCAAGCGGGCCAAGGTGCTGCGGGTGCACTTGAAGACCGGCCGGGTGACGCTCGAAGGCCTCAACATGATGAAGAAGCATCTCCGGGCAACGACGCCGAACGGGCAATCCGGGATCGTCGAGCGTCCGGCCCCGATCCATCACTCCAACGTGATGCTGATCGATCCCAAAACGGGTGAGCCGACCCGGATTCGGCGGAAGCGGGACGAGGACGGCACGGTTGAGCGGATCGCCGTGAAATCCGGGCAGTCGATTGCGAGGAATCGGTAACGATGGCTGAAACCAAAGCGCCCAAGCCGCCCAAGACGCCTAAGGGCGGGCCGCCGGCGAAGACGAGCAAGAAGGTCAAAGCGCCCCAGGGGGCGACCGATCCGACGCCAAAGGTGTCCGTGGGTGTTCCCCGGCTATTGGCGTTCTATCAGGGCACGGTTCGGGACCGGATGAAGCAGCAGTTCGGCCTCACCAACCCGATGCAGATTCCGCGGATCGTCAAGATCGTGCTGAATGTCGGGCTGGGCGAAGCGAGCAAGAATCCGAAGGCGCTCGAGGCGGTGATCGACGAGTTGGTCCTGATCACTGGG